>NZ_JBANBK010000025.1:0-100030 GCF_053572325.1 Bradyrhizobium sp. UFLA05-112
GTCGAGGTCCGCGATATCGCATGACATTGAACGGGACGTGCTTGCGGGCGTCGAGCCGCACTAGGGTCAAACTACGCAAGGTCGCGTTTCAGGGCGAAACAGATAGGCTGAGAGCGTCCGCACCGATTGTTGGAGAGCTTGCATGACTTCGATGCATGGAAAGATCGCAATTGTCACGGGCGGCACGCAGGGGCTCGGTGCGGCCATCGCTAAACTCTTCACCGAGCGCGGCGCCAAGGGCATCGTAACGTGCGGGCGCGACGAGACGAAGGGACAGGCAAAGGCCGATGCGATTGCCGCAGCCACCGGCGCAGAAGTCGTATTTGTGCGCGCTGACCTCACAAAGATCGAGGACTGCGCCAAAGTCGTGGCTGAGGCCGACAGGGTGTTCGGGCGCGTCGACGTCCTGGTGAACGCCGCTGGTGACACAAGCCGCGGCACGATCGTCGATACAAGCCCCGAACTGTTTGACAAGATCTTCGCCGTCAACACGCGTGCACCCTTTTTCTTGATGCAGCACACGATCAAGCTCATGCGCCGCGACAAAGTGCAGGGCACGATCGTCAACGTCTCTTCAATGTCGGCGATGGGTGGCCAATCCTTCATTGCCGCTTATTGCGCATCGAAAGGCGCGCTCGACACGCTGACGCGAAATACGGCCCATGCGCTGCTCCGCAACCGCATCCGCGTGAATGGTCTCAATATTGGCTGGATGGCCTCGGAAGGCGAATTCAACACGCAGCAGGTCTACCATGGCCGCTCTGCGGAGTGGCTCGAGGAGGTCGCCGGGCGACAGCCCTTCGGCCGATTGCTCGATCCCATCGAGGTTGCGCGGGCCGTTGCGTTCCTGTCCTGCGATGAGTCGGGAATGATGACGGGAGCCACGATCAACTTCGATCAAAGTATCTGGGGCGCCTACGATACATCACCGCACCCGGAAGCGCCGCTTTGAGCAATTCCGCCATGGCTTGTCCCCGTAAGGGGCGGGCGCGGCTACGGCGTCGCGTGGAGCAAGCAGGACGTCGTCTCTCACACCTCCGATTTCCACGCTTTCGGGTCGAGCCGTAATGATTGTCCATGCGAGGGCGCCGTCCACCACATGAAATAGACGTTGCGAGATTGCTGCTTGTGCAATATTAATTGCGTAGATCGGGGAGGTGAAGCGGCCGGATAGAGCTGCCACCGCACGATGGAGGGAACGCGTGGCTTTACTTGATGTGCGAAGCATCTCGAAGAGCTTCGGTGCCATTCGGGCACTGCACGACGTCAGCTTTTCGGTCGATGCAGGGGAGGTGGTCGGCCTGATGGGCGACAACGGCGCCGGCAAATCGACCATGGTGAAACTCATTGCCGGAAACTTCCCGCCTACGGAGGGCGCCATTGTCGTTGACGGCAAGGCATGCCATTTTCACAGGCCGATCGAGGCCCGGGCGGAAGGTATTGAGGTTGTCTATCAGGAGCTCGCGCTAGCCGACAATCTGACGGCCACGGAGAACGTTTTCCTCGGACGCGAAATCAAGAAAGGGTTCTGGCCGCTCCGCATCCTCGACAAGCAGTCCATGATCAGGCGTGCTGGCGAACTCTTTGACGAGCTCAAATCGGAAACGCGGCCCCGCGATCTCGTGAAGAAGATGTCGGGAGGGCAGCGGCAGGCTGTTGCGATAGCCCGGGCGCGGTTGTCCAATGCCAAGCTCGTCCTGATGGATGAGCCGACAGCGGCCATTTCCGTGCGACAGGTTGCCGAGGTGCTTGAACTGATCCGTCGGCTGAAATCTCGCGGAGTATCGGTGATGCTGATCAGTCACCGCATGCCCGACGTGTTTACTGTCTGCGATCGTATCATTGTGCTCCGGCGTGGCTCGAAGGTGGCCGACAAGGAAACCGCGACGACCTCGCCCGAGCAGATCACCGGCCTGATTACGGGGGCGATCCGTGAAGCCTAGTTCTGCCAAAGCGATAGAAGAAACACACGCCGCAATCAGCGATATCGTCAACATCCGCGAGCAGGGCGCCCTCCACCGCTTTATGACCAGTCAGGCATTCTGGGTGGCGGCTGCGCTCTTTGCTCTGGTGGTCTTCATGACCTGGTTGGAGCCGACCTTCGGCACCGCGGACAACGTGACGAACATCACGCGCAACTTCGCTCCGCTTGCGATCATGAGCCTCGGCATGACTGTGGTCATCATCACGGGAGGGATTGATCTGTCAGTCGGCTCGGTAATGGGGCTCGTTGCCATTGTCAGCGGACTGCTGCTGACCTGGCAGTATTCCTGGTACGTCGCCTTCGCGGCGGGGCTTTTGGCGGGACTAGCCTGCGGAGCCTTCAACGGCTTCTTCGTGGCCTATGTTGGCATGCCGTCCTTCGTCGTGACGCTCGGTATGCTGTCGATCGCGCGCTCGCTTGCCGTGGTGCTTTCCGGCAACCAGATGCTGTACAAGTTCGGTCCGGACGCGCCGATCGTCAGGGCAATTGGCCAGGCGAAATGGCCCCTGCATGCGCCGGCCGGCTGGGCCCCACACTGGATGCCAGAACTTTCTTCGCATTTTTGGGTGATGGTGATCCTTGCTCTGATCCTCGGCGCCGTCTTCGTCTTTACCGCGTGGGCCCGTCATCTCTATGCGATCGGCTCCAACGAGAGCGCTGCGCGCCTGACCGGCGTGTCAGTCGACTGGATCAAATTCCAGGCGTACGTGTTTTCGTCTTTCACGGCCTCGATCGCCTCGTTGCTGCTCCTCGGTTACAGCGGTTCGGCTATTAACGCGATGGGGACTGGCTACGAGCTTCGAGTCATCGCCGGCACCGTCATTGGCGGTGCCAACCTGATGGGTGGCTACGGAACTGCATTCGGTGCCGTGATAGGCTCGGCCTTCCTCGAGGTGATCCGCAACGCGCTTCTGATGGCCGGCATCGACTCGAACTGGCAGGGCGCTTTCGTTGGCATGTTCATCGTCATTGCCGTGCTTCTCGGCATGCAGACGAGCGGAACGTCGCTTGTTGCTACGATCCGCGAGTGGGTTGCCTGGAAGCGTAGTTAGAAATCCGATGGTAATAAGGTCGGAGACTTGGAATCAACAAAGAGGGAGGAGAAACGTGCATAAACATCTATTGATGGCCGCCGTGGCGTTTTCTGCGCTCATGGGAGGACAGGCCTACGCGCAGCAGAAGTTTACCTTTGCGCTCGTTCCCAAGAACATGAACAATCCGTTCTTCGATCAGGCGCGGGACGGCTGCAAGAAGGCGGAAACCGAGTCCAAGGGTGCCTTCCAATGCATGTATATCGGCCCCGGCGAGCATGGCGGCGGCGAGGAGCAGGTGCAGATCGTGCAGGACCTCGTCGCAAAGAAGGTGGACGGCATTGCCGTGTCCCCGTCCAACGCGGCTGCGATGGCGGTTGCGCTGCAGGCCGCCAAGAGTGCTGGCATTCCTGTGCTGACATGGGACTCGGATCTGCTACCCGAGAACAAGGACCTGCGCCTTGCCTATATCGGCACCCATAACTATGAGATCGGCGTCAACATCGCCAAGATCGTGCAGACCATCAAGCCGAAAGGCGGCACGATCTGCATCCAGTCCGGCGGCGCGGCAGCAGCCAATCACAACGAGCGCATGAAGGGCATCCGTGACACGCTGGCCGGCAAGGAGTCTGCCCAATCGCCCGGAGAACGATTGACCGGACAGAATGGCTGGAAGGAGATCGACGGGTGTCCGCTCTATACCAACGACGATTTCCCGCTGTCCGTGCAGCAATTCCAGGACACCATGGCAAAGAACCCGAGCCTGGACGCGTTCACGCCGACGGGCGGCTTCCCGCAATTCGTGCCGGACGCTAACCGCGCCGCGGTCGCGCCCTTCAAGGCCAAGATCGCCAACAAGGACTTGGCTTTGGTGGTCGCTGACACGCTGCCGGTTCAGATCGACCAGATGAAGGAGGGCCTGTCGCTCGGCCAGGTCGGACAGCGTCCGTTCGAGATGGGGTACAAGACCATGTTCGCGCTGAAGGACGTCAAGGAAGGCAAGGCTCCGCCTAAAGATCCGACCTATACCGGCCTCGACGTCTGCACAGCCAAGACCGTCGATACCTGCATCGCCAAGTAGTTCGTGCGTGACGGCAGCGGGCCAGAGAGCCTAGCCCGCTGCCCTTTCACAACGATGCGGCCGCGAGCCGTTTGGCCGTACCTGATCTTCTGACCATTCTTGGCGAGCTCTCGAACAACGCGAGCCGTTCAGCAAATGGTTGGAAGTAGTCGCCGAACCTCTTCCAGCAATTCGGGAACAGCGCTGTCGTCGTTCGACAGATACTTTAGCAGGGCATTCTGAAACAGCCCGTCGAACAGCGCATAGAGCACACCGGCAGAGACCGCTGGACGCTTGCCGCCGAGTTCCGCATACCGCGAGGCGATCCGCCAGATCATGTTTTCGAGGCTCTTGTCGATTTCGACGACGTCCTTGCGGAAGGCGTCCTCGAATAGAGCCTGGGCACGTAGATCGTACCAGAGGCGGTGCATGCGCGCCTCCTTGCGGAGGGTTTCGGCGAGCTTGGCAAGGAAGCCCTCCATGAGCTCCTCGCGAGTTTGCGCACTGGCGGTGACCTGATCGTAGCGGGTCACGCACTTGGCCTTGTAGTGGCTGACGCAGCAGCAGATCAGATCGGTCTTGTCACGGAAGTAGTAATGAAAGACCCCATGCGTAAACGCTGAATTCTGCGCGATTTCACGCAAGGAGGTACGTGCGTAGCCGAGTTCGCCCAGCGTCTCGAGCGCGGCTTCGGCGAGTTCGAGCCGGCGCGCATTGAACTTCTCCTCCTTGAGCGCCTCGGTCGCGTCCAAAACGCGCTTCCTTGCACTCGCCACCTGCTGCGCCATCGACGTCCGGTCCTCGTCCTGCTCTGCAGTCGGGGAGGCGAAGATGACTCGCCTCCGTCCAACATGGTCAGTTTACCTGCATCAAGAATTTTGACAATCGTCAAGCCACGCCTTGACAAGTGTAAAGGAATAACTGCACACTTGTAAAAATTATTTTTGACGATCGTCAAGAAAAGCAAAAAGCGACTTGGTGGAGGATAATCGAGCGGAAGCCCGTCTCGTTGATCGTCTGCTACTGCCCGCGAGCCGACGCGCGTGAGAGCGTCGCACCGAGAAAGCCCGCGATCGCCGCCCTGAATCAAAATAAGCAACGGAGGAGACGTCATGAGTGGGAAGACACTTGCTGGCAAAAAGGCCCTGGTGACCGGAGGCGCGCGGGGGATCGGCGCGGCGATTGCACAAGGCCTGGCAAATGCGGGCGCGGCCATCATGATCGCCGATATCCTCGAGGATGTCGGCAAGGACACTGCTGGGACGATCGCGAAATCGGGTGCGAAGACTGGATTTGTGAAGCTCGACGTCACCGACGATCAGCAATGGGAAAGGGCGGTGGCAACGACCGTTTCCGCGCTCGGCGGCTACGACATCCTCATCAACAATGCCGGGATCGAGATCACGTCGCTTGTCATCGATGTACGGGCCGAAGATCTGCGCCGCATGTGCGACGTGAACATCGTCGGGGTCGGGCTCGGTATGAAGCACGCGTTCCGCGCGATGCGTCCCGGCGGCGCAGCCGGGGCAGGCGGCGCGATCGTCAACATTGCCTCCGTCGCAGCCACCATCGCGTTTCCGGCCATCGCCGGGTACTCGGGGACCAAGTCTGCAGTCGATCGCATGACGCGGGTCGCGGCCATGGAGGCCGGCAAGCTTGGCTACGGCGTCAGAGTCAACTGCCTCTATCCGGGCCTGGTGGCGACCGACATGGGCATGAAGCTCGCCGGCGACATCGTGAAGGTCGGGCTCGCGCCGGATCCCAATGCCGCCGTCGCGTCAGTCGTCGAGCAGACCCCGCTCGGCCGGCTCGCGGAGGTCGGCGATATCGCTGACGCGGCTGTGTTCCTCTGCTCCAACGAGGCCCGCTTCATCACGGGAGCCGGGCTGCCGGTCGACGGCGGCATGGGCATGTAGTGCCGCTCGCTTCGTCCTGACCGACGTCGCCGGGGAGGCGCAATCGCCCTTCGGTACGAAGATGCTTGGCCAGGTCGCGGCCGGCTGAACTGCGATCCAAATCAAAACTCAAAATCATCTGGAGGATTCAACATGAGTGAGAAGCGCCCCGTCGTCGTCTATGGCGTGTCCGGCTACACCGGCCGGCTGGTCTGCGAATATCTGCGGGAATACAACATTCCCTTCATCGCCGCCGGCCGCGATGCCGCAAAGGTCAAGGCAGTGGTCGAGAAGATCCCCGGCATCGAGACCGCCGACTACGAAGTCGTCGGCGTCGAGCACAACGTCGAAGCGCTGACCAAGCTGTTCAGGGGCGCGAAGGTGGTGAGCAACATGGTCGGCCCGTTCATCAAATACGGCAATGAAGTCGTCGAGGCCTGCCTCAATGCAGGCTGCCACTACAGCGACACGACCGGCGAACAGGACTGGGTACTGAAGTGTCAGGAGACCTGGGGCGATAAATTCGCGGCAAGAAACCTGCTGCTCGCACCGAACATCGCGCAGATGTATACGACCGGCGAAATCGCCGCCAACATCTGTCTCGAACACCCCGGCCTCGACACGCTGGACATCCTCGTGTTCTGGAAGGGCCTCCCGACCTACGCCTCAACCCAGACGATCTTCACGATCCTGAAGGCGAACTGGTACTATCTCGAACAAAACAAGTTTGTCGAATGGGATGTCACCGCTCGGGCCGACGTCGTGGTGCCGGGTCAGCACGAAACCGCCATTGCGGTGCCGTGGGGCGGTACCGCGCATCCCGTTTGGTTCAAGAACGATCCGCGCGTCTCGAACTGCCGCGTGCTCGGCGGCGTGCTCGCGCGCCCCGTCATGGAGGGGGTGGTTCAGACCACCCAAATGGTCAAAGAGAAAATCAAACCGCTGCCGCCCGATCAGCAGGAGAGGGCTCTCGCAGACATCGCCGCGACCATTCAGGCGGCCATGCCGCCCCGAGAGAATCCACGCATCAACACCTCAATCGACTCCGTGTACGCCTCTGGCCCGCTTGGCCGCGCACACTGTGTTATCCACGGCAACTGCAACTACAAGCAGACCGGAATGTTGCAGGCCTATGCGGCGTTCTCACTGCTGCAGACTCCGCCGAAAAAGGTCGGCTTCGCGTCGGGTTGCCAGGCGTTCGGACATCGCGAATTGCTCGGCCAGCTGCGTAGCTTCGGCCTGGTGATGAACCCGATCCTGACTATCCATAATTGATGGTCCGGCCGGCGCGGCCTTGTCCGCGCCGGCCTCTCGTTCGCGCGGAGGCGGCCATGCGGCTGATCGACTATCTCGACAAGGGTGCCTCGCTGGGCGCGGACGCGCCATGCCTGACCATGGACGGTCGCGACCTGAGCTACGCAGACGTGCAGCGGTTGAGTTACCGGATCGCCCGCGGCCTTGTGCGCGCCGGTATCGCCGCCGGCGACAAGGTCGCGATCCTGTCGGGCAACGATCCGGTCGCGTTTGCGTGCGTGTTCGGCATTTCGCGCGCGGGCGCGGTCTGGTGTCCAGTCAATCCGCGCAACGAGGCGGCGGAGAACAAGCTCATCCTCGACGACTTCGACTGCAGCCTACTGTTGTTTCATTCCAGTTTCGCCGGGATGGTGGAGAAGATCCGCCCCAATCTGCCGAAGCTGCGGGTGATAGTGTGCCTCGACGCTGTATTGCCGTTCGCCCAATCGTTCGAGGCCTGGCTGTCCGATGACGCCGGATATTTTCAGCGCGCCCCGGTCGACGACCTCGTCATGTTGCCGGGCACCGGCGGCACCACCGGCAAGCCCAAGGGAGTGATGTTGTCGGGGCGGAACATCGAGACGATGACGGCGCTCACATTGATGAGCTATCCGTTCAAGGGGCGTCCGACCTACCTCGCCCTGGCGCCGTTGACGCATGCCGCGGGTGTGTTGTGCTTTCCCGTGATGGCGCTCGGCGGGCGGATCGTCATCATGCATCACCCCGATATTGGCGAATTCCTCGCCCTGATCGAGAGCCATCGCGTCACGCACACGTTTTTGCCGCCGACGGTGATATACATGCTGCTCGATCATCCGCAGCTCGACAGCGCGGAACTTGGCTCGCTGCAGTGCTTCTGGTACGGCGCGGCGCCGATCTCGGCCTCACGGCTGGCGGAAGCGCTGCAGCGCATCGGGCCGATGGCGCAGCTGTTCGGGCAGACCGAAGCACCGATGATGATCTCGACCATGGCGCCGGATGAGCATTTCAAGGCCGACGGTTCGATCGCCACCGAGCGGCTGTCGTCCGCGGGCCGTGTGAGCCCGCTCGTCCAGGTCGGCATCATGGATGGCGACGGCAATCTCCTGCCGAGCGGGCAACGCGGCGAGATCGTGGTGCGGGGTTCGCTGGTGATGGGCGGGTACTACAAGAACCCCGAGGCCACCGCGGAAGCCTCGCTCCATGGCTGGCATCACACTGGCGACGTCGGCTACCTCGATGCCGACAACTTCCTCTATATTGTCGATCGCGCCAAGGACATGATAATCACCGGCGGCTTCAACGTCTATTCCGTCGAGGTCGAAAACGCGCTGCGGGCGATCGAGAGTATCCAGGACTGTGCCGTCGTAGGTCTACCCGATTCCAAGTGGGGCGAGCGCGTGGTTGCGGTAGTTCAGCCGAGACCTGGCCAAAGCGTCGATGCTGCCGCCGTTACCGCCTTCGTCAAGGCTCGCATCGGCAGCGTCAAGACGCCGAAGCAGATCGAGGTCTGGAGCGACCTGCCACGTTCCAAGGTTGGCAAGGTGTTGAAGGCCGATGTGCGCGCCAGGCTGCTGCAAGGCCCGGGGTGAGCTGCGCTCACTCAAACGTGCCGACACTTGCATGTAAACCCGCGCTTTTGGTGCCACGAATTTGGTGGTGTGCAATTTCGTGCTTCCATTTGACTGTTTCTCCGGGATATATCGTCGCCGGAGAGCACGACAATGTTTCGAAGGCGGAAGAAAAGCTCGCGCGCGCGTGATGCGCAGCCTGTGCTGCAACCAACCGACCGGGACGATCGTTCCGGCAAGGACATCCAGGCGGGCATCGCTCAATTGAGAAACGTGCCGCGGGAGAAGCTCGCCGATGCGGTGTTTATGCTCTCGATGGCGGCAAAGCGACAAAGTGGGCTGATACGACAATCGATCAATGAACGCGCGAAAGCCGATTTCGATTTTGATCCGCCATCGAGTGGAGATCTGGCTGGCTACCTTGCAGAGGACACGGTTTCCACGTTGCGCCATCACCTAGCGGATGCGCCGACTCTCTTGGATCTCCTTTCTGATCGATCGCCTGCCGTTCACTTCACCGTCAATCAGAGAGGCGCCGTTTCAATGCTTGCTGCGTTGATCCGGGAGCAGCGCCTGGACGGCATTTTGGAGGGGCTCCGGCTTGCTGGCCTTCTGAACGAGTCCTCCAAAGATCGTCATGCAGGATTCGGTTCGTAAGGTCGGACAAAGCTGAGGGAACCTCTGCAAGAGATGGCATCGATCGAAAATTCGTGGCCATTAGCCTAAGCTGACTGCGAATCAACGACGGGATCAAAGTGGGTCGTTCCAGTAAAACGCGTGTTGCGGACCGCGCAAAGAAGCAAAAAAATCCTGCGCCGCGGACTGCGATCTCTTCTTCGTCCCCGCTCGGCATGTTGGCGCTCCATCTGCTGGCGCAATGGAGGAAATCCGCGCGCAATGGTCTTGTCTTTCTCGCCGAGAACGAGAACAGGGCCGAGCGGCTGGGTGCCATTATTCATGCACTCGATCCCTCGTGCGACGCGCTTGTTTTTCCGCGGCAGAATACGTTGCCGTTCGACCAGTTGGAGCCGTCGCATGAGATCGCAGGCAGACGCAGTTCGGTCTTAAGGCGCCTTGCGAAGCCCGAGAAGCCGATCCTGCTGGTGTCCACGGCGGAGGCCGTGATGGAGCGCCTGCCGATGCCGGCGAGTTGGTCCCGCCTGATTGAGCGTCTGAAAGTGGGTGCCGCTTTTTCCGAACAGCACCTTAAGTCGCGGCTTGAGGCACTCGGCTACGATCTCGATGACGAGGCGGACTACCCAGGCGGCGCGCTGTTTCACGGGAAGACATTCGAGATCTTTCCCGCCGGGGCACTTGGTCCATTTCGGGTGGAGCATTCCGGCCATGTCATACGTCGGATTTCGGCGTTCAATCCGGCAGAGCAAGAGGTTCTATTCGACGCGAAAGAGCTCATCATCGATCCCATGTCGGAGCGCCTTACATACGGGAGTAAGCGCAGCAAACGCTCCAATCTGTTCGATTATTGCGGGCGAGCCAGGTGGATTGCGGATGCTAAGGTTCCAGCGCACGCCGACGGCTGGTTGAGCACGATCGAGGAGGCGGCCTGTCGCGCGGACCGGGAGCGCGAATACCTTGGGAGGCGCGACTGGAAGCCGGCGACCAGGCGTATGCATGTGCTGCCCCCAAAGGCACCCTTCACTTCCACGCCGGACTTTTCGAAGCTGGCCTCGCCAAGGAAAGCGCTGCGAACATTCGTCGACGAAACGCGACGCGCTGGTTCGCGGCTCATGTTTGTTGCAGCGCTGGGAGAAGACCTGCGCATCATGGAGCGGATGAGCGGGGTCAAAGCCGAGCGCTTTTCTGGCTGGAGCGAGGCTGCGGTCGGATCCAATCGCGCAGCGGCGCTATTGGCCGACTTCGATACTGGATTTGTCGAATCTGGCCGGAAACCTCTTGTCGTCGTGACGGCAGCCGACGTGCTTGGCAGCCGGGCCCATCATCCACAACCCATGGCCAGAGCGTGGAATGCTGCCTTCGACCATGCTGATGTGCCGGAGGTGGGCTCAGTCGTGGTTCATCTGCAGCGAGGACTGGCTTTGCTCGAGGGGTTGCAGACGGTAGCAACTGGGGGTGTATCGTCGCGTGAGATGATCAGGCTCGCATTTGCAGGAGATGATGCCGCTCTCGTTCCGCCAGCCGACCTGTCCCTGATCTGGCCCTACGCGTCGGAACTCGGGGAGTTGACTCTGGACAAAGCCGACGGAAGCACATGGTGGGCGCGGCGCACCGAGGCGGAGCGCGAGCTTCAGCTTGCCGGCAAGCAGCTTGCGAAGCACATCAGCCAGCGACGTCGCCGGCGGGCCGCGAAACTCGTGCCGCCGGGTTCGATTTACGAGAGGTTTGTTGCGCGTTTTCCCTATTTTACGACGGTAGATCAGTCCAAGGCCATCCGGGACGTGCTGGATGATCTTGCCTCAGGTCACCCTATGGATCGAGTGATTTGCGGTGACGTCGGATTCGGCAAGACCGAGGTGGCTTTGCGTGCGGCGGCTGCAGTCGTGCTGTCCGGGAAGCAAGTGGCGGTGGCTGTACCGACGACCGTCTTGGCAAGACAGCATGTCGCGACCTTCCGCAAGCGTTTCGCTCCGTTCGGTATCGAGGTCGGAAGCCTGTCGCGAGGTGCCTCGACGTCCGAGGCAAGGGCAGCGAAGGAAGATCTCAAGAGCGGAAGACTGAAAATCGTTGTCGGAACGCAAGCTCTCACCTCGAAGGACGTGAAGTTCGCCGAGCTTGGCTTGGTTATTATCGATGAGGAACAGCATTTTGGCGCAGCGGAAAAGGCGAAGCTTTCAGCGCTGACCAAGGGCATCCATACCCTTTGGATGAGCGCCACGCCAATACCACGGACGCTCGCGGCAGGCTTGGCAGGCTTCAGAGATCTCAGCGTTATCGCCTCTCCGCCCGTTCATCGACTTCCGGTCGTCACGAAGATCGCTCCGCTTTCCGACGCTGCAATTGTCGCGGCGCTGTTGCGCGAACAGAGGCGCCATGGACAAAGCTTCTTGATTTGTCCGCGTATCCAGGATCTGGATCCGATGCTGGCGCGGGTACATTCGATGGCTCCGGATCTCCGCATAGTCTGCCTTCATGGCAAGCTATCCGCCGACCAAATGGACGACCGGATGATGAGCTTCGTCGAGGGCGCTGCGGACGTTTTGTTGGCGACCAACATCGTCGAAAGCGGTCTCGATATCCCGCGGGCCAACACGATCGTGGTCTGCTGGCCCGAAAGGTTCGGTCTGGCGCAACTCCATCAGCTCAGAGGAAGGGTTGGGCGCAGCGGGATACGCGCGTTTGCGCATTTGCTGACCGATACAGTCGCGGAGCGATCCGAGAAGCGACTGGCTGTTCTCGAGGAGTTCAGCAGACCCGGAGCGGGCTTTGCAATCAGCGCTCGCGATCTCGACCTGAGAGGAGCGGGGGATCTGCTTTCGGAGCGGCAGTCGGGCCATTTGCAGGTGTTCGGACCGGTGCTCTACAGCCACCTTCTCAAATTAGCCTCGGAGAAAGCAGATGACAGGGCTGCCGATCTGTGGGTGCCTGACCTAAATCTTCCCGTCGTCGACATGTTGCCGCCGGGCTACATACAGTCGGAGGCGGTCCGTCTGGAAATCTACGCTCGTGCCGCAAGGTGCCGAAGTGAGGACGAACTGGAAGATCTGAAGGAGGAAACCCTACGTCGCTTCGGCAAACTGCCATCGGCAGCCCGCGATTTCTTTGCCGCTGCAAAGCTCAGGATCGACTGCAGGCGACGGGGTATCGTAAGACTGGACGTGGGACCGGAGGCGGTAGCCGCGACTTTCCTGCCGGGACGACTCCGGAAGTCCAGGGCGCGATCGCTGCAACGCGACGGGGATCGGGTTGTCTACGCAAGCAAGGATCACGAGGGGGCGTTGAGAAAGGTCGAAGAGTTTCTCGACGCTCTGGATGAGTGATCGCGGCGTCGGGCAGGCCGCCGCGAGGCGCGCACGGACCGCGAGCCTGTTGCTATGATCGATTCCTATGCGTTACCCCGGGGAGTCTTGTGAGGGCGCACCAGATTGTCCGACCATGTCGCGGCAATGTGGGGAAGAGTCAGGTCGCACTTCCGATCGAGCAGAAGCTCGAGGACGCGCGGCGGCGTCAAGGGAAGCTCTTGGACACGCTTTCCTGTGGCGTTTGCAACGGCGCATGCGACGGCCGCTCCGACGTTGAGAATTGGCACCTCGCCAGCACCTTTGGTCCCGAGCGGTCCCATCGACGGCGCGCCCTCGTACAGACTGATCTCGACCGGCACGACATCGAGCGCCAGCGGCACGCGATAGGTTTCGAAGCCCCTTTGGCAGACTCGACCGTTACTGCCGATGGTTACTTCTTCGTGCAGGGCATAGCCCAGTCCCTGTACGACACCGCCTTGGATCTGGCCGTGGATCGCGCGCGGATTAAGTGCGCGGCCGACGTCCTGAACCACACGATAGTTAAGGATATCGACATGCCCGGTTTCCGGATCGACAGCGACCTCGCAATCGTGGACAGCGAAGACGGGGATGTCGATCGCGTCGATGAAATGACCGGCGACGCATCCGGGCATCGCCGGCACGCCGGCGCCGGTGAAAGCACCTGTGCCGGAGACCGGGCCGCACAGCGCCTGGGCTCGCATCGCAACCTCGGTCACGGTGCGGCCCGAGCCGGGCGCGCCGGCGATCTCGATCCGCCCCTCGCGCATCACAAGGTCTTCGGGCGCGGCCTCCATCATGTCGGAGGCGACCTTCAATAGCTTTGTGCGCACCTCCTGTGCCGCCGACAGGCTCGCTGCGCCGAGCGAGACTGTGGTGCGGCCGCCGCCGACGCCGACATCGTAACCGGCGGCGTCCGTATCGGCGGCACGCACGATGACGCTCTCTGGCGCAATGCCGAGTGTGCTCGCGACGATCTGCGGCAGGCTTTGCATCATCGAGCCGGATCCGATCTCGACGCCTGAAGTGACGAGTGTCGCCGTGCCATCGGCATTCATATTCACGGTCGCTGCTGACGGGCCGACGAAGACGAACCAGGTGCCGACGGTGGTCGCACGCCCGTAGAGGCGGCCGTCGATGCGCCTGGGCGGTGGCGCAATGGCATCGCGCAGTGTGTCCATCCGGTCGAGCATCGCGCCGAGCACGTCGGCTTCGAACACCTGGCCGGTGGCGCCGATGTCCTTGTCGCCGAGCACGTTGCGGCGACGAAAGAGCAGCGGATCCATGCCGATCCTGGCGGCGATCTCGTCGGTATGCCGCTCCAACGCGAAGGTATTGTAGACGCCGTTGCAGCAACGGAAGGCACCATTCGGTGCGGTGTTGGTGTAGACCGCGCGCGAAACCAGCCGCACCGCGCCGAGCCGGTAGTTTCCGCCGAGCGTATGTGCTGTCATGGTTGTCAGGAAAATCTGCTCGCCGCCATAGGCGCCGCAGTCCATCAGCACAACCGCCTCGCGGCCGACGATCTCTCCTTCGCGCGTTACCGCCGATCGAATCCGGATATCAGCATTTTCGCGAAACAGGCAGGTGAGCATTTCCTCTTCGCGCGAATTGACGAGCCGAACCGGCCGGCCGCTGGCGCGGGCGAGGAGGGCGGCAACGGGTTCGATCGCGAGATCGAACTTGAGGCCGAAGCCTCCGCCGACAGGAGGCACCGTGACGCGGACCTGCGATGCCGGCACGCCCAGAAGGCGCGCGGTGGCGTTGCGGATGCCCCACGGGACCTGCGTCGATGTCTCGATGTGAAACCGCCCGTCCTCGTAGCTCGTGACCACCGCGCGCGGCTCGAATGCGACGTGGTTCTGGCGACCGACCCGGAACGAGCTTTCGACGATCTCGACGTCGGGCCGGGCAAAGGCGGCATCGACATTGCCACGGACGACGGTTGCCTCCCAGGCGACGTTGCCTTCACGCGCACCGCCTTCAAACAGGACCTCATAGTCGCGCCAGTTGGAATGGACCAGCGGCGCGTCGGGCGCCAGCGCGTCCGCCATCGTGAGCGCAGCGGGCAGGGGCTCGATCTCCACCTCGATCGCCGCGAGCGCCGCTTGCGCCTGCGCCAATGTGATGGCTGCAACCGCAGCCAGCGGTTCGCCATCATAGCGGATGACGTCGCGCGCGAAGAGCGGATGATCGGCGACACCGATTCCCATCATGCCGGGTGCGTCTGCGGCCGTCACGATCGCACGCACGCCGGGCATGTGGGCGGCTCTGGAGGTGTCGAGACGGACGATCCGTCCCGAAGGCATGCTGGCCCGGAGCACCGCGGCGTGCAGCATGCCCGGCAGGTAGCGATCGACGGTATAGCGGGTGCGCCCGCGCAGCTTGTCGGCAGCATCGCGTCGGCGGAAGTCCATGGTCGCGGAAACATCGGACATGTCAGAGTCTCCCGATCATTACTTGGTCAGTGCGAGCAGCGTCGCATCAATAATGCGTTCGTAGCCGGTGCAGCGGCAGATGTTACCGGTCAGCGCCGCACGAATATCCTCGCGCGTGGCGTCGGGTCTGGTCGTCAAGAGATGCGTCAGGCTGACCACCATGCCGGGAAAGCACATGCCGCACTGAACGGCATCGCTGACCTCGAGCGCAGCCTGGATGCGGTTCAACTGGCCGTGAGATGCAAGGCCTTCGATCGTGTGGATCTCGCGGCCATAGGCGAGCGCCGCCGGCGTCAGGCAGGATGGAGTGGGCTTGCCGTCGATGAGTACCATGCAGGCGCCGCAAAAGCCCTCGCGACAGACCGGCTTTGCGCCGGTCAGATGAAGTTCTTCGCGTAGGATATCGACGAGCGGGGTGGCAGGATTGGCGGTCGAGGCGAGCCGGTCGCCGTTGACGGTCAGGCTGATAGCCATGTGCATCCCCAGTGGTTTAGGCGCCAAGCGCGGAAGCCGCCGCGCGACGAACAAGGCCCGGCAACACGCTGACGCGATACCAGGCCGGCGCGTCAACGCCGTCGCGGCCGATGAATTCGTCTGCCAGTTCAGCCGCGGTCCGCGCTGCCCCCTCGGCATCGAGCGGACGTCCAATCAGGGCAGCCTCGAGCCGCTCCCATCGCCGCGCAACCGCTTCGACCGAACCCACCGCTATCCGCGCAGCCTGCACCCGACCCGCGGCATCGACGCTGGCCGCGAGGCTGACGATTGCGACCGGATAATCACCGGCTTTGCGCAAGGGAAGGCGGGCATGAGCAGTCTTGCGCTCGCTGCGGGGCACGACGATTTGTGTGACGAGTCGGCCGGGGGCCAATGTCGATCGGATCTTGAGAAAATGCTCCAGCTTCGTGCGTTCGCGACCGTCCCGGCCTGCGACCTCGATCTCGGCATCGAGGCAGAGCAACGCCGGTACGCAATCGGCTGCGGCGAAGTCTGGCGTTGCAAGATTGCCGCCGATCGTCGCCATCGCGCGGATCGCCGGGTTCGCGGAGCGAGCGGCAGCGGCCGCAAGGACATCGAATTCGGGGAGGTCGGCCAAAGCGGCCGCGAGTGCCGTGTGCGTCACCGCGGCTCCAATCTCGACCGCATCGGTCCCGATCTTGATCCCTCCGAGTTCGGCGATCCGGCCTATCACGACGTAGTGTGCTCGCAACGGTTCGTGCCGGATCGGTGATCTCATAATCCACGTGCCGCCAGCAAAGGCCGCGCCGGCCGCGCCGTATTCATTCAGCGCATCGAGCGCACTAGCAAGCGAAGGCGCGACATAGATTGACGACGCCGCATTGTGCGCCTCGGCCGGGGCGCTTTGCACGGAAGAGCCGGTGATCATTGGCTACGCTCCTGTCTCAGGCGATCCAGCAGCACGCCGATGATGACGATCGCGCCCAGCACGACCATCTGGACATATCCGTCAATGCGGGTGAGGTTCATGCCGTTGGATAGGATTGTGATGAACAACGCGCCGACTACAGCGGTCCCAACCCCGCCGCGTCCGCCTGCCAGGCTCGTTCCGCCGACCACGGCGCCGGCGATCGCTTGCAGCGATAGCGCACCGCCGAGGTTCGGCTCGCCCGATCCGGTCCGCGCCGTCATCATGATGGCGCCGAGCGCGGCAAGGGCCGAGCACAGCACATAAGTCGTAACCAGGATGCGCTTCACCGGCAGGCCGGCCACTGCGGCCGCGCGCGGATTGGTGCCGATGATATAGAGCGATCGCCCGAACACGGTGCACGACAGGACCAGGTGGAGCGCGATTCCGATGGCGATGGTGATGACGATGGCCGCTGGCACGCCGAAGATGCTGCCGCCATAGAAAATTTGCGAGAATAGCTTTGGCACGCCTTGCACGGGCCGACCGGAGGAGAGCGTGGTCGCGATCCCGATCGCGATGTTGTAGCTGCCGAGCGTCGCGACGAAGGGATTGACGCCGAGCAGCGCGATGACCATGCCATTGAAGAGACCGCAGGCGATGCCGAGGCCGAATCCGGCGCCGAGTCCAGCGAATAGCACCACGCTGGTGTCGTGACCTGTCGCCGTGGCACCGGCCATTGCGACCGCGGTGCCGACGCTCACCATCGACACCGTCGGGCCCAGCGCGAGGTCGAAGCCGCGCGTCAGGATGACCACCGTCTGAGCCATCGCGAACAGAGCCAGGTAGCTGGTCTGCTGCGCAATATTGAGCAGGTTGGCTGGCGAGAGCACGCCATGGTCGAACGCGGCGAAGCCGAGCAACAGCGCCACCAGCGCAGCCGGCATCACCATATTCCAGAGCCACCGCCCCGACTGCGGCTTGGCGCGATCTGTGTCCTTGGCCATGACGGACAATTCGAGGTCAGACACGGGCCTTCCTCCGTCGGCTGAGTTCGTCAAGCGCCACGGCTGCCACCATGACGACGCCGAGAAAGACCGGCTGAAGGCGCGAGTCGACGTGCAGGAGGTTAAGCGCGTTGCCGAGAATCGTCAGAAACAGCGCGCTGACGGCGACGATCTCGACCCGGCCGATACCGCCGCGGAGGCTCACGCCGCCGATCACAGCGGCGGCAATCGATTGCAGCATCATCCGATCGCCGCCAAAGCTTGCCTGGCCGGAGCCGACCTGCGCGGTGAGCAGGATACCGGTCAGCGCCGCAAGCACGCTCGAGACAACGTAAGTGCCCACGATGTGGCGCTGGATCGACACGCCCGATACCATGGCCGCGTCCACGTTTCCGCCGATCGCGTAGACGTAACGGCCGAACAGCGTGCGCCGCTGCGCGAACACCATCGCGAGGATCACGATCAGCGCGACATGCACGGCGGTCGGTAGGCCAAACGCCTGCGCGCGCCCAAAGCCCTTCACGAAGATGTCGGGCATGCCGTAAACGGGGATTCCATTCGTAATCATGAGGCCAACGCCGGCAGTTGCCGACATCGTGCCCAGGGTCACCACGAAGCCGGAGACCTTCAGTTTTGCCACGCAGAATCCGTTGATGAGCCCGACCACGAGCCCGCAGCCGAGCCCGGCTGCAACGCCGCTTGCAATGATGAGGGCTGTGCTCTCGGGAAACGCGGCAGCGGTGGTCGCCATTGTCTTGGCGGTCACGACACTCGCGAGTGCGACGACGGCGCCGACGGACAGATCGAAGCCGCCTGCGATGATCACGAGCGCCTGGCCGCAGGCAATGATGGCCAGCAGGGCGCCGTTACGCAGGATATTGAGAATGTTGATGATGCCGTAGAACTGGGGATCGACCGCTGACATGCCGACCACGAGCAGCACCATAAGTGTCGGCAGAAAACCAATCCGGCCGACGATCGATCTGAGGCCGATCGAACTCCTCGGCCCCGCGGTGGCGAGCGCCGTGCTCATGCTACCTCCGCGGTGAGAAGATCGCGGAAGAAGCTCGAAAGCACGTTCTGCTCGTTTTTCGCCTCACCCGTCAATTCCGCGGCGATGCGGCCGTGATGCATTACATAGAGCCGGTTCGAGAGCGCCAGCACCTCCGGCAATTCCGACGAGACCACGATCACCGCGGCGCCGGCCTCAACCAGGCGCTTCATGAATTCGTAGACCTCGAGCTTGGCGCCGACGTCGATGCCGACGCTCGGCTCGTCGAACAGGAACACGGTGAGCTCGCGCGTTAGCGCGCGGCCGAGCATCACCTTCTGGCGGTTGCCACCGGACAACGCGCCGGCGGCGCGCTCGATATTGGGTGGCCTGAGCTGCAACTGCGCCATGATGCCGCCGATGCTGGCGCGCTCCGCGGCCTGCCGCAGCACGCCGAACCGGGCGAAGGCGGGCAGGTCGAGCACCGTCATCGAGGCGTTCTCGCGTATCGGCCGGGACAGCGCGAGCCCTTCGGCGATGCGGTTGGCGGGGAAATAGGCGATGCCGCGCTTCAGGCTGCGCCGTGGGGCAGCGGAGTCATAGGGTGAGCCATCGATCCGGATCACGCCGGATGTCGCCGGCTCGATGCCGTAGATGGCGCGGATCAGCTCCGACTTGCCGCAGCCGACAAGACCGGCGATGCCAGTGATCTCGCCGGCTCGGGCATAGAGGTTCACATCGCGGACACTGCCGTCGGCAAGGCTGAGGTTTTCGACGTCGACCATCACCTTGTCCGGCTTGTGCGCGATGGTCGGGAACAGCAGATCGATCTTCCGGCCGGTCATCAGCTCCACGAGCTCTCCGTCAGTCGATGTCGCAGCATCGAGGGTGCGGATGTGGCGGCCGTCGCGGAGCACGGTGACGCAGTCGGCCAGGGCGCGGATCTCGCGCATGCGGTGCGAGACATAGATCAGCCCGACGTTCTGGCTTTTCAGCCGGGCTATCAGTTCGAACAGGCGTCCGGTCTCGCGCTCGGTGAGGGACGCGGTCGGCTCATCGAGGATCAACAGGCGTACCTTGCCGAGCAGTGCCTTGGCGATCTCGGCCATCTGCTGATGCGCGCGGGAGAGGTCATCGACCCGTCGCGAGGGATCGAGGTCGAACCCAAGCTCGTCGATGAGCGCCCCGGCACGCTTGCGCATCTCGCGGGCACGCAGGACGCTGCCGTTCGTGATCTCCCGGCCCAGAAACAGGTTTTCTTCCACGGTGAGACTTGGAACGAGCGAAAACTCCTGAAACACTGGGCTGATGCCGATCGCGCGCGCCCGTTGCGGCGTAAGATGACGGATCTCTTCACCCTCGAAATGGAAGGTGCCTTCATCGGGCGGAAACGTCCCCGACACCACGTTGATCAGGGTCGATTTGCCGGCGCCGTTCTCGCCGAACAGGACGTGCAGCTCGCCCGCACGGACATCGAGATCGACCCGGTCGAGCGCACGGACGCCCGTGAAATGCTTCGAGATGCCTCGCAATTGAAGCAGAGGCTTGGCCGGCTTCGGGTCGATGTCGACATCCATCTGCTGCTCCGCAGGCGCTGGGATGAGAGGCGGGAGACACATCTCCCGCCTCAGTGATGCGCAGACTTACTTGGCTTTGACCGAGTAGACCGGGGTCCACTTCGCCGGCGCCAGCACGAGATCCATCTGCAGTTTCGGCACGGTCGTCTTGTCGATCACCGCCGCCGCCGGTTGAACGAGGCTCATCACCGGCTTCTTCTCGATCAGACGCACCGCCTGGTCGATCGCGATTGCGCCCTCGCCGACTGGATATTGGGTTGCGAAGGCGAGGATGTCGCCGCGGTTCAGCGCGTCGAGCATGGCTTGGTTTTCATAGGACGAGACGATCTTCAGGTCGCTTCGACCGGCCTCGGCGACGGCGCCGATCGCAGCTTCGGCCGTTGGCGCGGTGCCCCAGATCACGTTCATGCCGGGATAGGCCTGCAGCGCGTCCTGGATGAGCTGGAGCTGCACCGCGACGCCGGAGTCGCCGAATTTCTCGGCCAGAATCTTCGCGTTCGAGTTCTTGGCGATGGCCTTCTTGAAGCCTTCGTTGAACGACTCGGCCCAGCCCGAGCCGGCCGGTCCGGGGAACGTCACGATATTGAGCTTGTCGCCAGGCTTGGTCTGAGCCAGCAGGCCTTCGCCGGTGACCTCACCCATAGCGACGAAGTCGACATAGTTGGCAGCGGGCAGGGCGTTAGGCGGCAGCGGATTGGTGACGCCAACGACCGGAACGCCCTTGGCCTTGGCCTCTTCGAACTTCTTGCTCAGTCCGGCGCCGGAGATGGCGCCTACGATGATCGCATCGGGACCGCTCGCCAGGCAGTCATCGAATTGCGAGAGCTGTTTGGGTAGGTTCTCGTAACCACCAGCTTCGTAGAGGTTCATGTTGACGTTCATCGCCTCCGCTTGCTTCACGATGCCGTAGGCGACGGCGACCCAAAAACTGTCCTTCATGTGGGGAAAGAGCACGCAGAGTTTGTAGGGCTTCTCTGCTTTCGGCAGCGGCGTGTACTCCGCAGGCGTGGGCGTTCCGGATGAGGCGTCGTAAATCTTCATCGGGAACCAGGGCGTGTCCGCCGCAGCCGGTGTCATCGCAGAGGCGGCAAGTGCGAGAGCAGCCAGGCCGAGTGCGGAACGGATCGGCCGAAACCGGTTGGGAGAAAGGCATGTTGTGCTCGTCATAGTGCAATCCTCGGGGTTTGAATGAAAGGTAAGGACCGACGACTTCGGGATCCTCGTTTATTCACGCGCCACGCCGCCCGTGGGCGGCGCGGTTACCGATGGTGATCAGGTCCACATCGCGACCGAGCGTCGTTCGAATACGTCGCGGAACTGGCGTGTCGATTCGGGAAGCAGCGCTCCAGTGCCCCAGTCGAGGATCACCGCGTGCTTGCGGATCACGTCGAATGCATTGATCGCGCCGCTGCGATAGCGCTCCGCCACGACTTCCGGGTCCAGCCGGACATTGGCGACGCGTTCGGCCCGGATCTTTGCGCGCAGAGCGTCGGTCGCGACCTTGTCGATCTCGTAGCTGCAAAGCTCTGCATCGATCGTGTGCACGACGACGCCATAATCCTTGGCCGCGCGTTCGACCGAGACGTAGTCGTCCTTGATGTCCTCGATCACGAGGTGCGGATCGCGTTCGAGCGGATCGCCGAATCCGCCGCCGCCGGCGGTCGGCCGGGAGAAAATATCGCCTTCGCCGATCGGGACGTCAGAGAAGATCGAGCCGAGCCGTTCCTCGGCCTTGCTGCCCGCGCGCTTCAAGGTCAGGCCGTGCGGCATGGAGGGCAGGCCGCCCTCGATGCCCCAGACCA
Source organism: Bradyrhizobium sp. UFLA05-112 (assembly GCF_053572325.1). Taxonomy (NCBI): domain Bacteria; kingdom Pseudomonadati; phylum Pseudomonadota; class Alphaproteobacteria; order Hyphomicrobiales; family Nitrobacteraceae; genus Bradyrhizobium; species Bradyrhizobium sp. UFLA05-112. The sequence continues at coordinate 21,948 of NZ_JBANBK010000025.1, forward strand.
CGGCGCGCTCGCGATCGCAGATGTAGGATATGACGGTCTTTTCGGCCTGGAGCATGCGTGACGTCTTCACCACGCCGGCGCCGCCGCGCCATTTGCCGGGGCCGGGGGAGTCTTTCAGGATCTCGCACTCGGTGGTGAGGATCGGATTGGCTCGCTCCTGGCCCTCGACCGGTTGCGACATCAGCCCGGTGCCGAAGCAGGCCGTGGTGACATTGCTACCGTCCTTGCCGTTGCGGCCGCCCCAGCCACCCGGGAGCCAGTCGTAGAACATGAAGATCGGCTTGTCTGAGCTGCGCGCATCGAGGCCACCGGTGAGCAGATATTCGAGATTAAAGGCGCAGGCGAGGGCCCGCTCCGGCATCAGCTTCGACCACATCTCGTAGATCGAGTTCATGATCTTCTCGAAAGGCATAAGGAAGCCGGTGACTGCGATCGGCCATTTGGCATCGACGATCGAGCCCTCGGGCGCAATGATCTCGAAGCAGCGGTAGAAGCCGGAGTTTAACGGCAGGTCCGGGAAGAACGTCTTCATGCCGGCGGCAACGGCGGAGAATGTCGAGCCGAACGCCGAGTTGTAGATCGAGCCGATCGTCGGATGGCTGCCGGTGAAGTCGTAGATGACCCGATCGCCCTTGATTGTCATCTTGATGCGGATCGGGATCATGCCTTCGCCGCCGGCCGGATCTCGGTCGATGAAGTCGACGGTCTCCCACTCACCGTCGGGTAGCGCCGCGATCCGCTGGCGCGCCGAGCGCTCGACATAGTCCTGCACGGCGGCAAGCCCGGTTTCGACGGTATCGCGCCCATATTTATTGACGAGACGCAGGATCTCGCGCCCGCAGACCGCCGTTGCCTCCGCCTGGGCCTGGATGTCGCCGATGATCGAGGCGGGGTCGCGCGTGTTGGAGGCGATGAGATGTGCGACGTCCTTCTTGAGACCATTCCTGTCGAACAGGCGGATCGGCGTGATGCGCAGACCCTCGCGGAACATTTCGCGCGCGGAGACGTCGAACGAGCCGGGCACGCTGCCGCCGACGTCCGACCAGTGTCCGTTGGACTGGCTGAAGGCGATGATCTTGCCGTCGGCGAAGATCGGGCGGATCAAGCGGACGTCGGAAAAGTGCGTGCCCCCGGCATAGGGGTCGTTGATGGCGAAGACGTCGCTCTCATGCATGTCGCCATCGAAATGGCGCATGACGTCCTGGCAGGTGAAGTGCAACGTGCCGACGTGGACGGCGATGTCCTGATTACCCTGGGCTGCACATTCACCTTTGGCGTCGTGCAGCGCGCTCGAGAAGTCGCGGTTGTAGATGACGAAGGAGTAGCATGTCCGCAGCACCTGCTCGCCCATCTGGTCGACGCTGGTGATGAAGGAGTTTTTGAGAACCTCGAAGGTCACGGGGTCGAGCGGGAGATCTCCGGCCATGGTTCACTCCTTCACGCGGATGATGATGTTGAGATACTTGTCGACCTCGGCGCTGGCGCCGGGCGGCACGACGGTGGTCGCATCGACCTGCTCGATGATCGCAGGGCCTTGGAAGGAAAAGCCGCAGGGCAGGTCGTCGCGCTCGTAGATGGGCGTGTCGAGCCCGTTGCCGTCGAACCAGACCCTGCGGCGGCCGATCGGCTCAGGGATCACACCGGTCGGTTCGTGAACGGCAAATTCGGCCTTGGGAACGATGCCGACCGCCTTCAGATTGAGGCGGAAGAAGCTGACCGGTGCGCTGTCACGGCGGAAATTGTATTCGCGCTGATGCTCGGCATGGAAGCTCTGCACGAGATCGGAAATTGCACCGATCGGGTGCGGTGCGTTGACGGCGAGCGAGCGCCACTGGCCGCGATACATCATGTCGATCGAGCGCTGCAGAACGATGTCCTTCTGAGCAACGCCCTCATGGCTGAGTCGCGCGAGAGCGTCCTTCTCCAGCTCCGCGAACTGCGCCTCGATGTCAGCCGCGTCGGCGTCGGCCGCGTCGACCATGCAGCTCTGCGAAAAATCGTGCTGCATGTCGACCAGCAGGCAGCCGAGCGCCGATGTCACGCCGGGATTGGGCGGCACGATCACGACGGGGATCGCGAGCTCGCGCGCGACGTCGACGCCGTGCAGGGCGCCGGCGCCGCCGAAGGCCACAAGCGCGAAGTCGCGTGGATCGTAGCCGCGGCTGATCGAGATCAACCGCACCGCATCCGACATGTTGGCGTTAGCCACCTTGACGATCGCGTCCGCTGCCTCGTGCAGACCGAGGCCGAATGGCTTTGCAACGCTGTCTTCGACTGCCCGTTCGGCCAGTGCGGGGTCGAGCTTCACCTTGCCGCCGGCGAGGTTGGTGCCGAGGCGGCCCAGCGTGACGTTGGCATCCGTGTTGGTCGGCTGGGTGTTGCCGTTGCCGTAGCAGGCCGGTCCGGGATAGGCGCCGGCGGATTGCGGGCCGTTGCGTAAGGAGCCCGCCGGATCGGTCCAGGCCAGCGATCCGCCGCCGGCACCGATGGTGAGCACCTCGATCGAGGCAAAGCGAATCGGATAGCCGAACTCGATATGCCAGTCCTTGGTGATACGTGACTGCCCCTCATAGGCCAGCGACACGTCGGTCGAGGTGCCGCCCATGTCGAGGCCGATCGAATGGGGGAAACCGCAGAGCCCTGCAATGTAGCGGCTGGCGATGGCACCGGCGGCAATGCCGGAGCCGGCGAGGCGTGCCGCAAAGTCCTTCACGCTGGCCGGTGTCATCACGCCGCCACCGGTATGAAGCAGCAGGAGATCGCGGGAGTAGCCGTCGTGGGCGAGGCGATCGCCGAGCCGGCTCGTATAGTTCACGACGACCGGACTGACGACGGCATTGGCAACTGTCGTCGAAAATCGCTCGTGCTCGAAGATTTCAGGAAGCACCTGTGAGGAGATCGAGACCGGGATGTCGGGCATCTCCGCGAGCAGGATGTCGCGCATGGCGCGCTCGTTGGCGCCGTTGAGATAGGCGTTCATGAAGCACACTGCGATCGCGGCGACGCCCCTGCGCTTGAGGATGCTTGCGACATTGCGCGCGGCCTCGACGTCGAGCGGTTCGATCACCTTGCCGCTGGCATCGACCCGTTCGGGTACGGTCAGGCGGTCGCGCCGCGGAACATAGGGTTTGACGACGTCCTTGTAGGTGTCCCAGAGATCTTCCTTGTTGGCGCGTCGGATCTCGATGACGTCGCGAAAGCCCTTGGTCGTCACCACGGCCGTGCGGGGCAGGCGGCGAGTGATCAGCGCGTTGGTGGCGACCGTGGTGCCGTGCGAGAACAAGGCGACCTTGGACAGATCGATTCCCGCCTTCGAGACGCCGCCCATGATCCCTTCGATCGGATCGCGCGTGGACGATGTCTTCTCGATCCGGATGAGGCCGGTCGTCTCATCCATGATGCAGATGTCGGTAAAGGTGCCGCCGACATCGACGGCCACGCGAAGATTCTGCACCATGCGTCTTCCTTTCGAACAAGCGTTTCGCCGATCATAGGCAGATCGGCGGCTTGTCTTCTTGACGCTGAGCGCAGGAAGATTTGTGCGAGAGAGCGACGGGCGTGGGTGCCCGGATCGGCGGCGGGTTGCCTAGAAATCGGTCAACTGGACACAGGTGACGTTGTTTTCAGGAATTGGAAGCGCGCGAGGTCGCTCGCGCCTCGCTCGGTGTACGGCCAAAACGGCCGCGGTAGTTGCGGCTGAATTGTGCCTGGTCGGCGAAGCCCCACTGATAAGCAATTTCCGAAATGCTCTTTCGGCAATTGGGATCGCGCAGCAGTGCGTCGCACATCGAAAGACGCTGGTTGCGGATATAGGCGCAGACGGTCATACCCTCGCCCTCGAAAATCTGGTGCAGATATCGAAGCGAGATGCCGCAACCATCGGCGATCATCTGGGGCGTGAGCCGCATGTCCTCGAGGCGAGTACGAATGAAATGCTCACAGCGCAGCAGGTGGCCGTTGCGCACCGACGAGGAGTGCCCGGTCAGCACGCGGTCGTCGGACTCGATGGCCATGGCCACGAGTTCGATAAGGTGCTTGCCCATCATCGTGCGCGCCGTCTCGTCCATCTCGCCAATGCGCTCGCCGGCAAGTCGCAGTGTGTCGACGAACAGCGCACCGACGCTGCGGTTGGCATCGAATTGCAGCGTGGCAAGCCGTTCTGGGCGCGAGATACGTGCACGCAGGACCGCGCTCGGGATTTTCAGCACCCACAGCGCCGCTGGATCATGGTGGCTGAATTCGTAAGGTAGGTGGCTGCGCTCGATCACGAAGGCGCCAGGCCGGCAGCGCACATCCTTGCCGTCCTGCTCGAAGCGAATTTCGGCGAGCTCTGGCACGGTAATCAGGAAGGATTCGTCCCCCGCATTCTGGAGATGCCGCTCGTGGCGCTTGTAGAGCAGACCGTTCGCGATGTTTCGGGATACGGAGACCGGCCCCATGGACCAGGCACCGAGACTGGCGCTGAAGTCACTGCGGCTCGGAAAGCGCAGGTCCAGCGAGAAATAAGTCCTGGAGACGACGTCCTGCCAGTACTGACGCCGGGCTTGCAACGGAATGTCGGTGGTCGCGTAGGTGATTTGCATGTCTCACTCCCGCCGCCGGCTGTGCCTCCGGTTGTCGTGTCCCCGCGCGAGTGTGGCGAGGGCAGCCGGACGGCGTCAAGTCGAACAAATACGGAAAACAGATATCTTAGATTTCGATCGCCTCCTCGGCCCGATGCCGATGGTCTAAGCTGACCGGGGGCCTGGCCGGACCGACGCCGGCAACCGCAAAGCGCATGAAATCGAGGAACGCCTTGGCGGCCTCCGAGAGTTTGGTGTCGCGCCGCCAAGCGAGGCCCACATCCATGCTGGGAACCTCATCCTCGATAACGCGGGTCTCGATCCGCTGCCCTTCCAGCGACCAGGGCCGGTAGATCAGGTCGGACAGAATGGCGATACCCATGCCGCCCGCAACCATGGAGCGCACAGCTTCGACGGAGGAGGTGCGGAAGACAGTTTTCGGTTCGAGCGCCGCATGGGTCCAATAGCGCATCGAGGTGTGCTTGGCCTCGTCGACGGTGAGCATGACGTAGGGATAGGTCGCGATCTCCGAGAGATGCACCCGCTCGGCGCGGGTCAGTGGATGCTCAGGTGCAAGCCACAGCCGGCGCGGCGAGCGCAATAAGGTCTCGCTGACGAGCATGGCATTGTCGCGCAGGTTGGAGACCAGCATCACCGCCAGATCGAGCGCGCCGTCGACGAGTGCACGTTCGAGCACGTCGCGCGGCGCCTCGAACAGCTCGATGGTGATGCCGGGAAAGCTCGCCTGGAAGCGCATCTGGTGGCGCGGCAGGAAATAGCCGGACACCGTGTAGGTCACGCCGACGCGCACCGTCCCGAAGAGTGGACCCGCTGACATATGCGTGCTCCGCACCGCTTCGGCGACCGCAGCCAGAATCTGGCGGCCTTGAGACAGGAAGCGACTGCCCTCCATCGTAACGGTTACGCCGTTCGGCGTGCGCTCCAGAAGGCGCGCGCAAACGATTGCTTCAAGCTGCTGGATTGCCGCGGTCACGGCCGATTGCGAGACGTTGAGGTCCATGGCCGCCTGGCTGATGCGTCCAGTCTCGGCAGCGGCGACGAAATAGCGGATCTGTTTCAGAGAAACGGACATCGCGGTTGTTCCGATGTTTGCATAGCTCATGTCTGGTGTTTCTCAGCCCAAGCGCGTCCGCTGCAACTCTCATGCCGAAGGGGAGTTTGCCAGGACGGCCACCAGCCGCGAATGTGGAAGCAAACACATCTGTTCGCCCCGACCGGTGCCGGCCGGGGCGCTGTCAGATCATGCGGCCTCCGGCGACTACGCCAGGGCTGCCCGGAGCTTGCCCAGCAACTCCGCCCGGTTCTTGCGAGCTGCAAGCGCCTGATCCATGCCGACCTTGACGAACTTGACCGGCGTGTTGGGCTGGAGCTGGCCGATCAAATCCATGTCTGCCGCGATGACGGTGCCGACCATGAAATAACCGCCGCCCGAGACTGCGTCACGATGCAGCACGATCGGCTCGGTGCCCCCGGGCACCTGGATCGAGCCATAGGGATAGCAGGCATCGGTGATGTTGGAGGGATCCGAGCCGGCGCCGAACGGCGGCTCACGCGGCACGAATTCGAGTGATTTGCCGCCCTTGAAGCGGTAGCCGATGCGATCCGCTTCTGGAGCAACCTTCCAGGTGTCGGAGAAGAAGGCGTTGCCGGCGGCCTCGGTGATGCGATGCCAGTAGAGCCCCGGCATGGCGCGCAACTCAGTCGGCATGCCGGCCGGCTGGCCGCGCAGGTCCTTCGCGACCGTGCGGCCATCTTTCACGGTTGCTGCGGCCTTGCCGACCGGCAGCTCGTCGCCGGCTTCGAGCTTTCGGCCCTTGAAGCCGCCGAGCGCGCCGAGTGCATAGGTCGAGCGCGAGCCGAGAACGACGGGAACATCGATGCCGCCGGCGACCGCAATGTAGCCGCGCGCGCCCTGCTTGAGGAAGTCGAACGAGAGGATCTGGCCGCGCTTCACCTTGAAGCTGGTCCAGGTCTCGCGCGGCTCGCCATCAAGCTTCGGCGGCAGCTCGGCGCCGGCGATCGCGACCGTGGCGTCCTCGGTGAATTCGAGTTCCGGTCCCATGAACACTGCTTCGAGCACGGCCGCACCTTCCGGGTTGCCGACGAGTAAATTGGCGGCCGCGAGCGCGTGACGGTCCATGCCGCCGGAGAGCGGGATGCCGATGTGATAATACCCGGGGCGCCCAAGGTCCTGGACGGTGGTCGCCAGACCCGGCTTCAAAACCTTAATGGCCATGGAGGACTCCATCGAGCTTGCGGTTGTAGGCATCAATGTCGCGGTTGAACTCGGTCAGCGAGAACGAGACGTCGCGGATGACCGGCGCGAAGCGGCCGCCATCGACGTCGGCGACTGCTGCGTCATAGGCTGCCCGGTCGATCGGCTTCCACTTCACGATGTCGCCCGGTCGGAACAGGCACATGAAGTCGCGCAGATAGCTGATCTTCTGATTGGGATCGTAGATCGGCATCGGCGTGATGCCGAACATCTGGTAGCCGCCAGCACCGCGCACCGAATAAATGCAACTGAAGCATCCGCCGTGCCCCACGGTGAGCTTTGGCGTGTCCGTGCGTGGCCGCAGATATTTCGGCGCCTGAAGCTGCCGCTTGCGCTCCACCATCTGGTAGAGGAAGGGTAGGCCTGCGACGAAGCCGACCATTGAGACGAACCAGGGCGAGCTCGAATGCGCCTTGATGAAGGCATCGACGCCATCGAGCCCGTTGATGCGCGCGGCGTATTCGAGGTCGGTCCCGTTCGGATCCTGGTGCCGTTCTCGGAAGCGCATCAGGGTCTCGTGCGTCCAGGGATCGTTGTAGAGCACGGGGATCTCGATGATCCGCGTCTTGATCACCGGCTCGGACTTCTCGGATCCCGTATCCAGCCGCTTCAGCTCGGTAAGGAGATCGTCGGGCTTGATCTGATCAGGGTCGAACTTGATTTGATAGGATGCATTCGCCGGACAGATCTCGGTCACTCCCTTGATCTTGGCGTCACGCACCGCATTGGTGACGAAGAGGCTCTTGAAGAAAGCCTCCAGCGACATCGCTTCGCCGACTTCGGCGAAGATGTGCTCATCACCGCCAAAGGAAAATCGGGTTTGCATGACTAGCGGCCTCCTGTTGCTGACGGGGCGGGTTCTCTCGTGATCATGGGGCAGCCTTTGCCGTCGGTAACGGCGCCGCAAGCGTCGCGGCATGGGAGTCCAGCCAAGGTTCGAGCCAGGCTGTATGGAAGCGTCCGGCCTGCACGTCGGCGTCGCGGGTAAGCGCCTGATGCAGCGACTTCGTCGTCGCCAGGCCCTCGACATTGAGCTCGGCAAGGGCGCGCTCGAGCTTTCGGATCGCGCTCGCTCGATCTCTGTCATGCACGATCAGCTTGGCGAGCAGGCTGTCGTAGAAAGGTGGTACGGTGTAGCCCTGATAGAGCATGCTGTCGAAGCGCACGCCGTCGCCGCCGGGTACGTCGAGCGCGCTGACGGTTCCCGGGTTCGGCAGGAAGTTCTTCGAGGGATCCTCGGCATTGATGCGGACCTCGATCGAATGGCCGCTGACGCACACCTCGTCCTGGCGCAAGCGTAGGCGCTCGCCGCCGGCGATCCGGATCATCTCGCCCACGAGATCGATGCCGGTGATCATCTCTGTGACGGGATGCTCGACCTGGATGCGGGTGTTCATCTCGAGAAAATAGAATTCATGCGTCCTGTCGTCGTAGAGATATTCGAGCGTTCCGGCGCCGCGGTAGTTGACCGCTTTGGCCAGCGCAACAGCAGAAGCGCAAAGTTTTTCCCGGACGGCTGCAGCCAGCGAAGGCGAGGGGGCCTCTTCCCAAACCTTCTGGCGACGTCGCTGCAAGGAGCATTCGCGCTCGAAGCAATGAATGACGTCGTGCCCGTCACCGAGCACCTGCACCTCTATGTGCCGCGCGCCTTCGACCAGCTTCTCGACGTACAGCCCACCATCGCCGAACGCGGCGAGCGCTTCGGCCTGGGCCTGCGGCATCAGATGACGGAATTCCTCGGCCGATCGCGCGATGCGGATGCCGCGCCCACCGCCGCCGGCTGCCGCCTTGATCATGACGGGAAAGCCCGTCTTGCCGACAAGCGCGAAAGCGTCGTCAATCGATTCCAGGCGACCGCGGCTGCCAGGGACAGTGGGAACGCCGGCCGAGGCTGCAGCTTCCCGCGCCGCGACCTTGTCTCCCATCAGCCGGATCGATTGCGCGGTCGGACCAACGAAGATCAGGCCTGATGCTTCGACAGCCCCGGCGAATTCGGCGTTCTCGGCCAAGAAGCCGTAGCCGGGATGGATGGCATCGGCGCCAGAGGTCTTGGCGGCAGCAAGGATGGTCGCCTGATTGAGGTATGACTTTGAAGCTTGGGGCGGGCCGATCTCGATCGACTCGTCGGCGAGCCGGACAGCGAGCGAGTCCTTGTCGGCCTTGCTATAGACCTGCACGGTCGCAATGCCGAGCTCGCGCGCTGCGCGGATGATGCGCACTGCGATCTCGCCTCGATTGGCTATGAGGAGCTTTTTGATCGGCATGGAGATGCGGTGAGCCTCAAGTGTCGATTTCGGCGATCGCTTGACCGGCCATCACGGGCTCCTCGTTCTCGGCGAGGAACCGCAGGATCTTGCCGGCGGCGCCAGCCTTCACCTCGTTGAACGACTTCATCACCTCGATGAGCCCGATCGTGTCGCTGTCTGCGACCACGTCGCCGTCGTTCTTGTAGGCCGGCTTGTCGGGGGCTGGCTTGCGATAGAAGATGCCCGGAAGCGGCGAGAAGATCTGTTGGGTTGCCATGGATTCCTCGTGACGTGATTGCTTCGATTGTTGGCGCACTGGCTCAGCGCGCAGTGAGATAGGGACGGACCGCCTCGCGAACGGCCTCCGCGATCGCGACTGCGTTGGGCGTGTCGGAATGGATGCAGATCGAATCGGCGCCGACCGTGATGTCGTTTCCGGCCACTGTCCGCGTCTTGCCTTCGCTCACGGCGCGCGTGCACCGTGAGGCGGCATCGACGGGGTCCTTGGCCTCGTGCTCGCGGGTGATGATGAGGCTGCCGTCGGCGTTGTAATCGAGGTCGGCATAATATTCGGCGACGAAGGTGTGGCCGCGGCGCTCATAGACCGTTTGATGCAGCGTTCCCTTCATGCCGAGCAGTGGCACCTTATAGACGTCGGCGGCATCGGCTACGGCTTCAGCGATCTCCTCGTTGCGCGACGCCATGCCATAGAGGGCGCCGTGCGGTTTGATGTGGTTGAGGGCCATGCCCTCGGCGTCGAGAAACGCCTTGAGGGCTCCGATCTGATAGAGCAGGCAGTTGGCCAGCTCCTCGCGGCTGATTTTCATCTCCCTGCGGCCGAAACCCTGCAAGTCGGGTAGCGAGGGGTGCGCGCCGACCTTGACGCCGAACTCCTTGGCTAGTTGCACCGTCTTGCGCATGTGATTGAAGTCGGAGGCATGAAAGCCGCAAGCGACGTTAGCGACGTCGATATGGGGCATCAGTGCCTTGTCGTCGCCCATCTTGTAGAGGCCGTAGGCCTCGCCCATGTCGCAGTTGATCACGACCATCTCTCCATTTCCTCCCAACGACTTTGCAGACGAAGAAGCAAGGTCGTCCGGGGTCCGCATGGCGTACCCCGGACGGCGCATTGCCGGTTTACTTGGACACCAGATAGTCGAGCGGAATCTTCTCCGAGATCGTCCACTGATCGACCACCTTCGGCTTGCCGGCCTCGGTGTCGACGATCAGGTAACGACCCTGGTTCTGATGGTGGATGTCCTTGGTGAAGGTGCGAGGCCCGAACAGCGTCGGTTCGTTGGTCATCTTCTCGAGTTCGGCAACGACCGCCGGCGCGTCGGTAGACTTGGCGCGTTCGACCGCCTTGGCCCAGACGTCGATCAGGACGTAGCCGGGATAGACGTACTGGCTCGACGGATCGCCGCCGGTGACTTCCTTGTACTTCTTGTTGAACTCGTTGACCTTGGGATTGGGATCGTCGCCATAGACCGAGCCCTGTACCGGAACGTAGAAGTTCGACAGATCCGGTGTGGCGTTCAGCCAATAGCTGCCGTCGACGCCGGAGCCGTTCAGGATCATCGACTTGATGCCGGCGGCGCGGATCTGCTTGATGGCGGATACGGCGCCCGGCATCATCGTGCAGAGCATGATGGCGTCCGGTTCCTTCGGTAGGCTTTTGATGCGCGTAATTTGCGAGGCGATCGAGGCGTCATCGTTCTTGAAAGTATCGCTGCCGACGAGCTTGGCCTCCTTCAGGTGCGGCATCTGCCAGTCGAAGCCGTCGCAAATCCCCTTGTTGTAGACGGTCCAGCTATCGAGCAGCCGGTAGAAGTTGCGCGCATTCTTCTTGTTGTAGGCCCATTCCGCCATGGTCGCGCCCTGGACCGCCGCCAGCACCGAGGCTGAGAACGAGAACGGGCCGACGCCGGGAATGCCGGCCTTGATCGACTCTGCGCAGAGGAAGAAGGAGACTTTGCCGGCTGCCTGGGCCTGCAGCGCCGCGGGCGCGCCGAAATCGTAGTCGCAAGAGACAATGACGAGGTCGGCGCCCTGGTCGAGCACCGCAAGACCAGCTTTGGCGCCCTCGGCCTGGTCGGTCTTGGTGTCGGCGAAGACAGGCTTGATCTTCTTGCCGAGCAGCCCGCCGGCCTTGTTGATCTCATCGATCCTGATCAGAGCCGCATCCTGCGCCGGCTTGTCATAGGCCTGCATGAATCCGGATGCCGCGGTCGCAAAGCCGACGACGATCTCGTCGGCCGCCTGGGCGGGCGTGAAGCAGAGCGCAGTCGCTCCCGCCAGAACACTGAGTATTGTCGTAAAACGCATGAGCCACTCCTCCAATTGAGCAAACGAACGTCAGTTCAGTTCCTTCAGCGCCGTCTGGACGGGGCGAGCCAGACGCCGCTGCAACGGCCATCCGCGCCAGGAGAATTCCTGGTTGCGGGTTAGTCCCGTGGGCAGGTACATCAGGATCACAATGGTGATGATGCCGATCGCGATCTCCTGGACGCCATTCGGCAATGCGATGGTGTGGCCGCCGAGGCTGATGCCCCTCTCGAGATTGCGGAACAGATCGATCAGCAACGACATCACGACTACGCCCGAGACGGCCCCGCTGAGGCTGTACATGCCGCCGACCACCAGCATTGACAGCGTGACAAAGGTCGTCCGCAGATAAAACGCGCCAGGATTCACGATGCTGAGGAAGTGTGCATAGAGCGCGCCGGCGAGCCCGATGATGAAGGCGCTGACGACGAAGGCGATCAGCCGCTCGCGGACGACGTCGATGCCGGAGGCGCTCGCGGCGACGGCCTCGTCGCGCGTGGCGCGAAGCGCAAGTCCCGAGCGCGAGATCGAATAGAGATAGGCGATTACGATCGCAATCGCGGCACCGAGCCACCCAATCCAGACGTTCATGGTTGGCGGAATGCCGACGATCGAGCCCTGTCCACCCGTCACGGAGTCCCAATTCGAATAGACGTTGTTGACGACGCCGAGCAGGCCGAAAGTCGCGATCGAGGCGGCTATGCCCGACAGGCGCATGATCACGCGTCCGATGATCAGCGCGAACAGCGCCGCGAACACGCCCGAGATTGGGGTCGCCACCCACATCGGTAGTTGCGTGTGCAGCAGCCAAGCCGGCAGTCCCTTGAGCGTGATCGACTTCATCACCGGCGGGATGGCGAGCCAGGCGGTCATGTAGGCGCCGAGGCACATGAAGCTGATATGGCCGAATGACAGCAGGCCCGAATTGCCGACGAAGACGTAGAGGCCGACGACGACCATGATGTTGATGAACATCTCGACGGCGGTGCGATTGAAGGCCCGGCTGCCGAATTGATAGGCGAGGGCGGCCATGATGAGCAGCGCTACGATCAGGATGATCGGAGTCACGATCGTCTGCCGGATGACGGATGGCCGCGTCGACATTCGATCAAACTCTCTGCTTGGCTGATTTCGGTGCGAACAGGCCCTGTGGCCGCACCAGGAGCACGACGATGACGGCGCCGTAGACGAAGGCATCGCGGAACACGCGGGCGTCATGAGGCAACGTCGCCTGGAACACGACACTCGCCGCGCCGATCAGGAATCCGGCCGCAACGGCACCCGGAATGCTGCCGAGGCCGCCGATCACGGTTGCGATGAAGGCGATCAGCATCACGTTGGCTCCCATACTGATATCGGCGGTGCCGGAGTTGGTGGCCAGGATCAGGCCGATCGCCGCGGCCAGCATGCCGCTGATGGCGAAAGCCAGCAGGATCACGCCATTGGCGCGAACCCCAAGCATGCGGGCCATGGTGAAATTCTCCGCCGCCGCGCGCATCTCCAGCCCATAGCGCGTGCGCTTGAGGAACAGGACGAGCACGACGAGTACGACCAGCGTGATGATGATGGTCACGACCTGGAGCATCGGGATGTGGGCGCCGAGGAATTCGACCGGCAGGCCCAGGCTCGGCCACAGCGTGATCGATTTCGGCCGGCTCGAATACAGCATCAGCAGGAGATGCCGGATGACGAAGCCGAGAGCAAAGGATGCGATCATCATCGTCGCCGGATTGGTGTTGCGGAAGCGGCGGAAGACCACGATCTCCGACAGTATCGACAGCACCGCGCCGATCAGGAGCAGAAGCGGGATTAGCAGATAGGACGGCAGTTGGCCGGCAAATACGATCGCCGCCGCGTCGACCGAGGGCCACAGCATTGCGAACACGCAAAAGGCGATGAAATCGCCGTGGGCGAAATTGACCAGCCGCATGACGCCGAAGATCAGAGCGATGCCGAGCGCCCCCAGCGCGTAAAGGCTGCCGAGGCTCAGCGCGTCGAAGACGATCTGCAGGATGTCCGTCATCTCAGTGATCTCCGAAGCCGAAATAGGCCTGCTTCAGTCGATCGTCCTTGATCATGTCTGTGGCGGCGCCCTCCAGAACGATGCGCCCCCCGCGGATCAGAACCATCCGTCCACCGGTCATCATGGCGCGGGTCGAGCTTTGCTCGACGATAAGGAGGGTGAGCTTGCGCTGCGCGCGCAGCCGTACCAGGATCTCGTAGACCTGGTCGATGATCTTTGGCGCAAGGCCGAGCGACGGCTCGTCGATCGCCATGATGCGCGGTGCGGCCATCAGTGCGCGACCGATGACGAGCATCTGCTGCTGGCCGCCGGAGAGCATGCCGGCCGGGGTGTGGCGGCGCTCGGCTAGCATCGGGAATTCGTCGTAGACGGACGCCAGATCGTCCGCGATCTTCTTCCGGTCGGTCCGCATGCCGGTGCCGACCTTCAGATTCTCCTCGACCGTCAGGCCGCCGAAGACGTTGCGTCCCTCCGGCACCAGCGAGAATCCGCGCCGGGCAATTTCTTCCGGCGAGGTGCCGGTGACCGTTGCGCCATCGATCATGATGGAGCCCGAGCCCGCCGGCACGACGCCCGCAATCGCATTGAGCAGGGTCGATTTGCCGGCGCCGTTCGGGCCAGTCACGAACAAGACTTCGCCTTCGTCGATTTTCAGCGTGACCCCACGCAGCGCCGTCAAGCGCCCGTAGCTGACCGTGATGTCGTCGACGGCGAGCAACGTCATGATGCGACCGCCTCTTCAGCGACGATCGGCGGAATCAACTCGTCGCGTTGCGTACCCATATAGGCATGTCGCACGGCGTCGCTATCGCGGATCTCTGCGGGTGTGCCGACTTCGATGATTTCGCCGGAGTCGAGGACGAAGATGCGCTCGCAGAGTTCGAGCACGAGGCCGATATTGTGCTCGATCAGGAGTACGCCGACGTTGAGCTCATCCGCGATCCGCCGGATAATCGTGGCGAGTTCGTGGCTCTCATGTTCGGACATGCCCGCCGCCGGCTCGTCGAGCAGCAGATAGCGCGGCGTGCACATGATAGCGCGGCCGACGGCGACACGCCGCTCGTCCGTGTAGGGCAGGGCGCCCGCGATGGTGCTCGCCAGGTGCGAAATGCCGAGCCAGGCCAGAACCCGCTCGGCCTCCGCGATCGCGTCGCGACGAGCCTGGCCGAGACCGACGCCGGTCACCTCCAGGTTGTCTATCACCGGCAGATCACGGAAAAGTCGGCCCGACTGGAAAGTCCGCGCTACGCCTTTGCGTCGCAACTTGTGCGCCGCAATGCCATTGAGCGGCTCGCCTTCAAGTTCGATGCTACCGATGCCGACCGGCTGAAAACCTGTAAGTACATTAATAAGAGTGGTTTTGCCGGCGCCATTGGGGCCGATCAGCCCGGTGATGCGCCCCCGCGGTACGGTCAGGGTAACGCCGGACAACGCTTTCAAGCCTTCGAATTGGACGCTGACATCGCGAGCGACCAACTCCAAGCCACCGGACATCATCTTAATGCCTTCTCACCCGCGAACCGATGGATTGATTTTTCCGTTCCACCGGGTGATTGTAAAATTCGAAATATCGTTCACTGATATCGGAAAATTTGATGTCTCTGACGTTCCGTCAGGTTCGGCATTTCATCGCCACGGCCGAAACCGGACGCGTTTCGGCGGCCGCAGCTGCTCTGAACGTCTCGCAGTCGGCGGTTACAGCCTCGATCAAGATGCTGGAAGCCGAGCTTGGCCGCAAGCTATTCGACCGTCACTCGAACGGCGTGACGTTGACCTTCGACGGACAGGAGTTTTTGCAACGCGCCCGCGCCATCGAGGCGAGTGTTTCAGATGCGATGCGCGGCCCGCATCGCTGGGGAACGCAGGTTGACGGCATAGTCGACGTGGCCGTCAGCTATACCGTTGCCGGATATTTCCTGCCGCCGCTGTTGTCCCGCTTCTGGCGTTCGTTTCCAGGTATAACGGTACGCCTGCACGAATTTCAGCGCGATGCGATCGAGCAGAGTCTGATCAGCGGCAGCGTCGATGCTGCGGTCATGCTCGTTTCGAATCTGCATGACCGGCACTCCATTCGCTCACGGCTGTTGCTGCGCTCGCGGCGTCGCTTGTGGACTTGTGCCAATCATCCGCTCCTCCGCAGAGACAGCATCAAACTGGCGGATCTGGCGAGCGAACCCTATCTGATGTTGACCGTCGACGAAGCCGAACGCTCCGCAATGCGCTACTGGCAGCACACGACGCATGTTCCGAACGTTATCTTCCGCACCTTGTCGGTCGAGGCCGTTCGCAGCATGGTTGCGACGGGCATGGGAATTACCATCCTTTCGGACATGGTCTATCGTCCCTGGTCGCTCGAGGGACATCGCATCGATCTGAAGACGCTCGATGACGATGTCCACACCATGGATGTCGGGCTTGCCTGGAAGAGCAAGGCGGATCTTTCTCCGGCAGCTCGCGCGTTTTGCGAGTTCGTCGCTCATTCCTACCCCGGATCTGAGCCGGTCCAGTTCGACTAAGAGAACGAGATTGCGAGGGAAGCGTCATGACCGAGCACATCATCGTCACCGACGACGGCGCCACCCGCATGATCACGATGCGCCGGCCGGAGAAGAAGAACACGTTGACCCAGGACATGTACCTGGCGATGAGCGATGCCATCAATGCCGCGCAATCCAATCCCGCGATCCGCTGCCTGATCCTCACGGGCCGCTCGGGCGTATTCACCGCCGGCAACGACATCGGCGATTTCCTGAAAGCTGCGACCGAAGCCGACGACGGCGCGCGGCCGCGCAACTCGGTCACTTTCCTTCAGGCGCTGGTTAACAACACCAAGCCGATCATCGCCGCCGTCGATGGCATTGCGATCGGCATCGGCATGACCATGGTGTTGCATTGCGACTACGTGATCGCGAGCACGACCACGACGTTTTCCTCACCCTACATCCACTATGGCCTCCTGCCCGATGGCGCCACCAGCCTGCTCGTGCCGCGTATGGTTGGGCATCAGCGCGCGTTTTCTATGCTGGTGATGGGCCGCGAGATGAGCGCGGAAGACGCGAAGGAGGCCGGCCTGGTCAATCAGATCGTGGCGCCCGGGCACGCCGTCGTCGAGGCGCAGAAAGTCGCGCGCGAAATCTGCGCGCTGCCGGCGGAGGCGGTCGCGGCCGCGCGTAAGCTCCTGAAGCCCCCAACCGAAGAGATCGAGCGCCGGATAGGCCAGGAGAACCATTTCTTCGCGGAGCGCATGCGCTCGCCAGAGGCGCTCGCAGCATTCCAGAAATTCTTTGCGCGCAAGGTCAGATAAGATCGCCGCGCCGCCCTAGTTTCACGCGACCAAGCGGCTCACTCCGACGGGCAACAAGGGTGAAACTGGAGGGATCGTCAACACTTGTTGCCACGACTGATCAGGTCTCTGGGTGGTGACAGGCGACACCTCCATCAGCATCAACTTGCCATTCGGGATACGCGGTCCTGCATACATCGGACGCGCGGGGACAACGGGGATGAAAGTGACATCCTGCCGGCGGATTGGCGGCGGAGGGGATTTCGCCGACGATGCGCGGCAGTGTGCCTCGTATGCCCGGGTCGGGGATCGGCGAAGCATCACGCAGCATACGGGTGTAGGGATGACGTGGTGCGCCGAATACGCGTGCCACCGAACCGTCCTCCACAATGCGCCCGAGATACATCACCGCGACGCGCGAGCAGAACCACCGCACGACACCGAGATCGTGACTGACGAACACGAATGTCAGACCACGCCGTGACTGAAGATCCTTCAGCAACAGTAGCACCTGCGACTGCACAGAAACGTCGAGCGCAGACACCGGCTCGTCGGCAACAATCAGCTCGGGCTCGACGGACAACGCACGAGCAATTCCGATGCGCTGACGCTGTCCCCCGGAAAACTCGTGCGGGTGGCGGTCGTAGGCGGACGGCGGCAGCCCAACCTCCTCCAGCAATGCGATTGCGCGTTCGCGTGCGGCGCGACCGCGGGCAAGGCCGTGCACGCCAAGCGGCTCGGTCAAAGCCTGGCCGATCGTGCGTCGCGGATTGAGCGACGAATAGGGGTCCTGGAATACGATTTGCATGCGACGGCGCAGCCGCTGCAGTATGGATCCATGGGCGCCGGTCACGTCGATGTCGGCGAAGCGCACACGACCGGCATCAGGCGGAATCAGGCGCAGCACGGCGCGCGCCACAGTCGACTTGCCGCAGCCGGACTCGCCGACGAGGCCGAATGCCTCGCCGCGCGCGACTACGAAGCTGACGCCGTCGACGGCGCGGACTTTCGTTGTGATCGGGCGGGGAAAGCCCTTCGTCACCGTGAAATGCTTGGCGAGGTCACGAACCTCGAGCAGGGCTTGCGACGCGGTCATTGGGCGTTCGCTTTCGGATCGGTCACGTCGCAAAGGCCGTCACCCAGGAGGTTCAGTCCAAGCACCAGGACAAGAATGGCCAGTCCCGGCCATATGCACAGCCATGCCGAATCCAGAATGTTCTCGAATCCGTCCCGCATCATGCCGCCCCAGGTCGGCGTCGGCGGCTTGACGCCGAGCCCGATGAAGGACAGCGAGGCCTCGGTGCGGACTGCGGTCGCCATCCAGAGTGTGCCCATGACGAGGAGATCGGTGACGATGTTCGGCAGCACATGCACCAGCAGAATGCGCAAGTGCGAGAACCCGAGCGCGCGGCCGGCCTCGATGAAGGCGCGTTCCTTGAGCACCAGGACGGGTGCTCTCGCAATGCGCGCGAAGGGGGCTATCGCAGTGAGCGCAATGGCAATGATGAGATTGGTGACACTCGACCCAAGCAGTGCCACCATGATCATGCCTAGGATCAGGCTCGGAAACGACAGGAGGACGTCCATCACCTGCATGGTCACGAGATCGAAACGGCCGCCGACATAGCCGCTGATCATGCCGATCGCACCGCCGACGACGATGGCGCCGACAATGGAGAGAAAGGACACCAGTAGCGATACCCGGGCCCCCCACAGTAGCCGTGACAGCACGTCACGGCCGAACTGGTCGGTGCCGAGCAGATAGTCGAAACCGGGTCCCGCCAGGCGATCGAGAATATTCTGTTCGAGGGGATCGCGAGGAGCAATCCAAGGTGCGAGCAGCGCGCCGATGACGACGATCGCGCAGAGCACGACGCCGGCGAGTGTCGTCGGGTCGCTCAAGAGCCGGCCGGCCATCACACGCCAGGGCGAACGCGGTGCGGAAAGGGCCACATCAGTCATTGCTTAACCCTCGGGTCGATGAGGCCATAGCTGATGTCGGTGATCAGGTTCACCACCACGATCAGGAAGCAATAGATCACCATCATGCCCTGCAACATGGTGTAGTCGCGCTGGGTCAGCGCACTGACGATCACCTTGCCGAGGCCGGGCCGATTGAAGACGATTTCGGTGAGCACCGAATTGCCGATGAGGATGCCGACATAGAGGCCGACCACGGTGACCACCGGGATCAGGGCGTTGGACAAGCCGTGGCGCCAGATGATGGCGCGCCGTGGCACACCCTTCGCGCGCGCGGTGCGAATGTAATCCTCGCCAAGAACCTGCAGCATCGAGCTGCGCGTCACGCGGACGACATAGGCCGCCATGACGATGCCAAGGGTCGTCGCGGGCAGGACGAGCTTGTGCAGGCCGTCGATCCAGTCGCCCGGGCGCGGATTGCCGATCACCGGAAACAAGTGCAGTTGCAACGCGAAGACGATCAGGAGAAAAATACCCGAAACAAACACGGGAAAAGACAACCCGAGCAATGACAGCAGGCGCGTGAGCACGTCGATCGGACCGTTGCGGTGGAGGGCAGCCCAGACGCCGGCTGGAATGCCGATCAGGCAGCCGATCGCCATGGCAGTCAGCGTCAACACGATGGTGTGCGGCAAAGCATCGGCAATCTCGGTCCAGACCGCGCGATGCGTGACCATGCTGGTGCCGAGATCGCCGCGCAAGGCGTGACCGAGGAACTCGAAATATTGCGCGCCGATCCAGCGATCAAGGCCGAGTTCGGCGCGCAGGGCCGCGAGCGTTTCCGGGGTGGCCCGATCGCCGAGGATGGCGATAGCCGGATCGCCGGGGACCACGCGCACCAGAAGAAAGACGAGCGTCAATACCGCGAGCAGCGTCGGTATCGAGGCCAGCAATCTGCGGACGATGAAGCCAATCACCGGGCGATCCCCTAGCTTGGTCGCGCTTGCCTCACTTGAATTGCGTGGCTTCGGTCAGGAGCGGACCGAGCGAGAGCGACGCCTTCAACTCATAGCCGTAGTCGAGGTCGGTGTGATGCGCCCAGATCTGCAAGGCCTCCGCCAGCGGAACGGCGCAGAGCGCTGCAACAATCTTCTTCTGGGCCTCGACCCAGAGTGCAACTTGCTTTTCGGTATCGGTCTCGGTCTTGGCGGCGTCGATTTCCTTGTCCGCCACGTCGCAGTGGCTGAAATTGGTGACCGCCGTCGGCTTTCCGACGATGCTTGCCGAATGGAAGAACTGCGTCAGGTAGATGTCCGCCACCGGAAAGCGCGCCGCTGCGTAGTAGACGATCGGGCTCAGATCCTTGCGGATCTGCTGGTGGAAGGTGGCGTGATCGACGACCTGGATGTCGAGATTGATGCCTGCCTTGCGCAGCTGCGCCTGCACGACCTGCATGCTGCCCAGCATCTGCGGCAATTGCGTGTGGATGATCTTGATCGTCACGCCATCGGGATAGCCGGCGTCCTTGAGCAGCGCCTTGGCCTTGGCGACGTCGGTGTTGACGAGACCGACATCCTTCGAGAATCCGAGATAACCCGCCGGAATCACGCTCTGGCCGGGCCGTGCGGTATCGGTGCCCTGCCACTTGACGAGTTCCGGCCGGTTGACGGCATAGGCGATCGCCTGCCGCACGCGGATGTCGTCGAGTGGCTTCGCCGTGATGTTGAGATTGAGATTGGCCAGTTCGCCGGGTTCGAAGACGTCCACGACCGAGTTCGGCAATGCGCGAATGCGGTTGATCCAGGCCTGATCCTGTTTGCCGTAGATGAGGTCGATCTCGCCGTTCTGGAAGGCAAGGTCGCGCGATGAGTCGGAGGGAATGTAGCGGTAGCTTACATGCTCGAGCTTCGGCTTGCCTCTGAAATAGCCGTCGAAGGCCGCGAGTTCGAGCGACTGGTTCGGGGTGTCGGAAACGAAGGCGAAGGGGCCTGTGCCGACCGGATTGCGCGTGAAGTCCGCGCCATGCTTCTCGACCGCCTTGCGGCTGACGATGTAGCCGCCGGAATAATTGGTGAGCAACCCGAGCAGGCTCGGCACCTGGCGCGCCAGGACGATGTGGACCGTATGAGGGTCCGTTGCCTCGATGGTCTTGAACGCGGCGAAGTCGGCGGAGAAGGCCGAGGTCTTGGCGTCGCTGGCTCTCTTGAGACTGAACACGACGTCATCCGCGGTCAGCTCGCCAAAGTCGGCGTGAAACTTGACGCCGTGGCGCAAGTGGAAAGTCCAGTCGAGCTTGTCGGCACTCGATTCCCACTTCTCCGCGAGATCCGGCTCGATCAGCGTCGGGTCCATGGTTCCCGGCTTGAAGCGTACGAGGCCGTTATACATCCAGGCAACCACGGTGCGGTCGATGGTGCTGACCGCACGATGAGGATCGAGCTGGCCGACGTCCTGGGCAGCCATCCCGACTTTCAGATCGCTCTTCGGCGCCGCCGAAGCGGGCACTGCAATGAAGATGGCGGCCGCAAGTGCCGCACTAAGCGTGATGCGAAGCGTCATGTCTCTGTCCCTGCTGGTTGAACAATCCGTTCTCTGCGAAACGATCGATACGGAACGGCTCGAGCGGGACATCCGTGTGTCCGTCGAGGACCAGCTCGCTCATGATGGCTCCGATGGCCGGGCCAAGCTGGAAACCGTGACCGGAGAATCCGAATGCATGAAACAGGCCAGGCGTCGTGCGGCTCGGCCCGATGACCGGAATATCGTCCGGCGTTTCGCCGTCGATGCCGGTCCAGCTCCGGATCACCTGGGTGCCGGCGAGCTGCGGCACGAGCTGCAGCGCCTTCGCCATGGCTGTGGCGCTTGCTTCGGGCGATGGTCGTGACGAGGGAACATCTGGATCGGAATGTCCGCGACCACCGCCGAAGATCACGTTCCCCCGACGGATTTGACGCAGGTAGACGTCGCCACCGACGACGCCCAGATTGGGCGCAATGAAATAGGGCAGGGGCTCGGTCACGAGCATGTTCGGGTTGAGCGGCGAAACCGGAACCTGCTCGCCGAATGCCGCGGCGACCGCGCCGCCCCAATAGCCGGCTGTGTTGACGAGATATCGGGCACGAAATTCGTGGTGGCCCGACGTCACGATGAACTCAGCGCCATCGTGGGCCAGCTTGCTGACCGGGGTGAATTGACGGATTTCGGCACCCACATCGCGCGCGGCCCGTGCGAGAGCCGGGCTCAACAGACGGGGATTTGCGGCGCCGTCGTCTGGCGCGAACGAGCCGGCCACGACGTCGGGGCCCAGCCAGGGATATTGCTGATGGATGGCGTTGCCTCCGATCATGATCAGTGGAAGTTCGTTGGCTTTGGCGACGTCGAGATAAGCGATCAGCTCGGCTTCCTCGGCCTGGTTGCGCGCAAGCTTGAGGTGGCCCGTCACCTCGAATTCGCAGTCGGTGCCGATGAGTTCCGGCAGCCGTGCCCAGATTTCGCGCGCGCGGCGGGCGAGCGGCAATTCGGCCGGATGCCGGCCCTGTTGGCGTACGCCGCCGTAATTGACGCCGCTGGCTTGCCCGCCGATCTGGCCGCGTTCGAGCAGAATGCATCGCACGCCACGCTTTGCAAGATGCAGGGCCGTGGAGCAGCCGGCGCCACCGCCCCCCACGATCAACACATCGGCGGACGTCGCGCTCATGCGGCCTCCGCGGGGAGAATGGGGATCGGCTTCACGGGCGGTTGTCCGCGCAGGCGGCCAACCTGCTCGACCGGGCAGGACATCGTGGCCGCCAGCACCTCGGCCGCGGCCGCGCCGCAGACGCGCCCCTGGCAGCGTCCCATGCCGACGCGGGTGAGGGCTTTGGCCCGATTGACTTCCGACGGCGGAAGCGTCGCGAGGACTTCGTTCGCGGCTGCGCGCAATTCGCCCGCCGTGATCACTTCGCAGCGGCAAAGGATCGTATCGTCGGCCATGTCTGCGGCGAGCTTTGTTGGGAATGGAAAAGCGCGCTCCAATGCGGCGCGGAAGGTTTCACCTTCTGCCAGTCTCGCATCGAGGCGCGCGACTGCGCGCGCATCGACCGGCAGACCGCGCGCTGCCAGCACCGCCCAGGCGGCTCGCGCGCCGGCTGCCTCGGCAAGATCGGCACCGCGAATGCCGCTGCCGTCGCCGGCAAGGAACACGCCTTCGACGGATGTTTGCCCGCTCTGGTCCTTGCGGGGCTGCCAGTTGTGCTGCACGGGATCGAAGTCGAACGGCACGCCGGCGAGATCGGCAAGCTGCGCCTCCGGTTTCAGCCCAAAGCCGAGCGCGACGGCGTCGACTGCCGCCCCGTGCTTGCAGCCGCGCGCATCGCGCCAGCTCAGCGATTCGACTCGACCGTCGCCTTCGATCGCGAGCGGTATTGCGCCCTCGACGATGGGGATGCCGTGCGCCCGCAGCCAGGCGATGTAGTAAAGGCCTTTGGCGAAAGTTGCGCGGCCGCGCATCAGCCTGAACGCCTGTGTTGCCTTCGTGGCGAACGGAGTCGTGTCGAGCACAGCCGCAATTTGCGCGCCGGCGCGGGCATATTGATAGGCGACGAGATAAAGCAGGGGCCCAGTTCCGAGAAAGGCAACGCGCGCGCCGATGGCGCAGCCCTGCGCCTTCAGTGAAATCTGCGATCCGCCCAGAGTGAATACCCCCGGCAGTGTCCAGCCCGGGAGCGGGATCACCCGATCCATCGCACCAGTGCAAAGGATGGTCTGCGCGAACGGCACGACACTCGCCCTTCCGTCGCAGATCGTGTCGATCACGCCGGAACGCAAATTCCATGCGAGTGTTCGTGGCCGGAAATCCACCGAGGACCGCAGCCGGTCGAATGTGTCGTGTATGGCCTGTGCCTTTGCAGCCTCAAAGCCGTAGAGAGCACGCGCGGTGCGCTGGAATCCGGCGGGCTGGCGCTGATAGATACGCCCGCCATTCTCCGGCGCTTCGTCGATCACGATTGGACGCAGGCCTGCGCAGACAAGAACCTCGGCCGCGCGTGTGCCGGCCGGACCGGCGCCGACGATGACGATACTCATGGCTGCACCATCCTGCGTGACACGTGCATGCCTTCTGCGACTGGGGTCGTGCAGGCGCGCACGCGGCCGCCTCCCTCGACGTTCACCCAGCAATCCTGGCACGCTCCCATCAGGCAAAAGCCCGCACGCAGACCATCGCCGAATTCGCTCGCACGCAGGTAGCCGTCTTGTGCGAGAATGGCCGTGAGCAGAGTGTCACCCTCGAGCGCGGCCACGGGCGCACCGTCGAGCATGAACGACACGGCGGCCCGATTGGTCTCCGCCAGGCGTTGCAATCTCAAAGCATGTCCTCCAGCCGGCAATTGACCAGCAACTCGGCGATGGTCGCGGTGTTTGGCAGTCGCAGGACCGTCGCGATCAGTTCGGCGATGTCGCGTGGGTCGCTCATTTTCTCGCGTGGCCATTTGGTGACATGCGCGGTCATGTCGGTGGCAACGAAGCTCGGGCAGATCGCGGTCGCGCGGATGCCGTGGTCCCAGCCGTATTGCCGTACGGCATGGGTGAGCGCGATGAGCGCAAACTTGCTCATTGCATAACCGGCGTTGGGATTGCGGACGCGCTTGCCCGACATCGAGGCGACGTTGATCACGCGTCCTTCGCCGCTCTCGGCGAGGTGCGGCAGCGCGAGTCGCATGAGCCGCATCGGCGCCTTGACGTTGATCAGCATCATGGCGTCGAGCGCCGTTTCGTCCGGATCGGTCAGATTGGCATCCGGATTGATTCCAGCAGCGTTGATGAGGCCGTCGAGGCGCCCGAAACGCTCGATCGTCGCCGCAACCCATGCTTCCGCCGAGGCCAGCGACTCGGCGTCGTAGCGCTGCAGCATCAGCCGGTCGGATCCGACCAGCCCGCGGGTATCGCGCACGCCGGCCGAGACGTGATAGCCGCCTGCGCCCAGGCGCTCCACCACGGCGCGGCCGATCCCGCGCGAAGCGCCAGAGACCATCACCACGCGACCGGCCGCCTCAAGCATGGGCAAGCTCCTTCGCAAAAGTGTTGGTCGCGATATGACACCGGGCGAGATGCCGTGGGGCAGCCGCGGCTAGAACTTGCGGCGTCTCGCAACCTTCGCGGCGCAACGGGCAGCGCGGCGCGAAACGGCATCCCTTCGGCATGTCGTTGAGGGGCGGCACGCGGCCGGGAATGGCGGCGAGAGTCTGCTCCGCGCGATCCATGCGCGGGATAGCCGAGAACAGCGCGCGCGTATAGGGATGGGCGGGCTTTGTGAAGATCTCGTGCACCGGCGCCTCTTCGACAATCTGGCCCGCATACATCACCGCAACGCGATCGGCGATCTGGGCAACGACGCCGAGATTATGCGTGATGAACAGCATGGCCATGCCGTGCCGCGACTTCAGATCGGCGAGCAACCCGAGCACCTGCGCCTGGATGGTCACGTCGAGGGCGGTCGTCGGTTCGTCGGCGAGCAGCAGCGTCGGTTCGCACGCGAGCGCCATCGCGATCATCACGCGCTGGCGCATGCCGCCCGAGAATTGATGCGGATAATCGTGGAAACGCTGCTTGGCGGACGGAATTTTCACCTCTTCGAGAACCGCGAGCGCCTTCGCCTCGGCGGCTGCCCGGGGCAGGCCGCGATGGACGCGCAGCGCTTCGGCAACCTGCGATCCGATGCTCATTACCGGATTGAGGCTCGTCATCGGCTCCTGAAAGATCATCGCCATGCGATCGCCGCGCAGAGCCTCGAACTTCGCTTCATCAAGAGTTCGCAGATCGACGCCATCGAGCAGGATGCGGCCCGCCGGCACGCGACCATGCGGTTGCGGCACGAGACCCATAATAGAGAGGGCCGTGACCGACTTTCCGCAGCCGGACTCGCCGACCAGGGCCAGCGTCTCGTTGCGGTCGAGCGCGAAGGACACCCCATCGACGGCCGCATACCATTCGGCACGAATGCGAAATTCGGTCCGAAGATCTTCGACACGCAAGACCGGTTCGCGCATGGAGCAGGACTGCCAGAGCGAGGGCGTTACTCACCATTCAGGTCTTTGATCCGCGGTATGTCAATGCCATATTCCGATATGTGCAAACATCCGACACGACTCTTTCGGTATGTGTAATTTGAAGGCGGCGACGGAGAGGATATTTTCATCTGATGGATGATACTTCGAGTGCTGGACCTTCCGGAAGTCTGCCGCGCGCCGTCGCCTTGCTGCGTGCGCTAGCCACGTGCGGCAGCGCGGGGACGCGGTTGACGAATGCGGCCGAGACGGCCGGACTGACACCGGCCTCGGCGCACAGATTGCTGCGCATGCTGATCGACGAAGGCCTGGTAGAGCAGGATGGGCGCAGCAAGTATTACCGACTGAGCATCGAGTTTTTTGCGCTTGCCGCCCGGGCCGGAAACCCCGGCAATCTGCGCGAGGTTTGCCGGCCGACGCTGTTGCGGCTGTCGGCGGCTTTGGGGGACACGGTCTTTCTCCTGGTACGCAGTGGATATGATGCGGTCTGCCTCGATCGCTGCGAAGGACCGGTGCCGATCCGCTCTTTCACCGGCGATATCGGGGGCAAGGTGATCCTTGGGGTCGGGCAGGGCAGCATGGCCATCCTCGCTCACCTGCCTGAGGCGGAGCGTGAGGAGGTGATCCGTTTCAACCTGCCGCGCCTCCTCAATTTCGGCCTGTTCGACGAGGTGTTCTTCCGCAATGAAATCGATCGAGTGCGGGAGAACGGTTACGCAGCGCGCGGTACCGGGCTTCTGCCGGGCATGGCTGGTGTTGCCGTTGCTATCCTTGATCGCGAACGACGGCCGCTCGCCGCGATCAGTATCGGCAGCACAGTCGAGCGGCTCAATTCGGAGCGCTTGCCGATTGTGGTCCAGGTGCTCAGGCGCGAGGCCGAGGCGCTGGCACAGAAGGTCAACCCGTTCGATGTCGCCTTGCGGAGGCCGGGCCAATATGCCGGCTCGTATTGAGATGTCCCATGTGCACCAACATGGTCTCTTTCATGTGGTCCGCAGTCGCCTTTCTGCGCAGTTTGTGTGCACACTCTCCGAACCCAAGGCCAAAGCATCCTGGACACGAGGCAAAATGGGCGCACTGGAGCCGGACTGCATTTCATTCAACGAGCGGGTGCTCGCCAATCAAGTCAGCAATCGCCTGCGCGGAGAGCTTTTGCACAATTGCTGCACTGCGAGCTCGGCGCAAATCGCTGCTCTTCTTGCACAACAAACCGAAGAGATCGCGCGGATCGGCCGGTTCGGCGAGCAGATCGATATCGTCATAGTAATCTGTTCCGTCGACAAGATCGTCCAGAAAGCGCAGCGCGGAGAAATCCTCGGTCGCAAATCCCACTGAATCAAAAATAGTGATCTGCTCGCGCGAGCTTCGTCCGCGCACGTCGCCGACGATCACTCGCCATAGCTCGGTGACCGGAAAGTCCGGCGGCATCTGCTGGATTTCACCCTCTATTCGCGTCTGCTCGGGAAACTCGACGAAGACGTCACTGCGTAGCAGGATTTCGCGTTGCAGTTCTGTCTTTCCAGGACAATCGCCCCCGACCGCGTTGATATGGATGCCACTGCCAACCATGTTGTCGGAGAGGATGGTCGCCTTGAGTTTGTCGGCAGTCACGGTCGTGATGATATCCGCGCCAAGGATCGCCTCGTGCACGCTTCGGGCGGCTTCGATCTCGAAGCCGAAGGATGCGAGATTGGCGATAAATTTTCGCGTCGCCGCGGCCTCGATATCGTAGACGCGAAGATGGCGGATGCCGAGCAACGATTTGAAAGCCAGTGCCTGAAACTCGGACTGCGCCCCCAGGCCGATAATGGCCATTGTTCGGGAGTCAGCGCGGGCCAGATATTTGGCGGCGAGCGCCGAGGTGGCGGCCGTTCGTAGTGCCGTCGTGATCGTCATTTCGGCGAGCAATCGGGGATAGCCGGTATCGACATCGGATAGGAAGCCGAACGCCGTCACCGTCTGAAGTCCGGCCCGGGTATTCTTGGGATGACCATTGACATATTTGACGCCGTAGAGCCTGCCGTCGCTGGTTGGCATCAGCTCGATGACGCCATCGCGCGAATGGCTGGCCAGGCGCGGCGTCTTCTCGAAGACGGTCCAGCGGCGGAAGTCCTCTTCAATATAGGACGAAAGACCGACCAGGTACGGCTCGACGCCGATCGAGCGCACCAGCCGCAACATGTTCTCTACCCCGACGAATCGGACCATCTTTTGCTCCTTTGGGAGGAGCAGTGTTAATTTTCACAATTTGCATAGAAAATGGGAATAGATGACAATTTACCGTGCTATATTGCGCATTGTGCACGGTCATTGATGGCAATTTGCGCAATGCACATTCTAGATGATCTGGACCATCGCCTGGTCGCTGCCCTGCGGGAGGATGGACGAGCTCCGATCTCGAAGCTTGCGACCATTCTCGGCGTGTCGCGCGCCACGGTGCAGAGCCGGCTCGACCGACTTCTAGAATCCGGCGCCGTGCTCGGCTTCACGCTGCGGGTCCGGCAGGACTACGACGCAAACACGATCCGAGCGATCATGATGATCGAAGTCGCGGGCCGCTCTACGACCGCGGTGATCCGGCGGCTGCGGGGCCTTCCGGAACTTCACGCGCTTCACACGACCAATGGCGGCTGGGATCTGATTGCGGAAATCCGCGCGTCGGGGCTCAGCGACTTCGATCGTGTATTGGGCAAGGTGCGCACGATCGATGGAATCTTGAATACCGAGACCAGCATTATGCTGAGCTCAATCTGAGGGGACTGCAAACGCCCGTCACAACGATCCCGGCAAACCATTGAAATCGCAGCAAGTGCGACCACCCCTCCCGGGCGCAGCGATCTCGAAAAATTCACGTCTTCAGGAAGGGGACTCACGAGCGGACCGCTCAGCCATATTCCTCGCCGATCCCGTATTCCCGGTAGATCTCGAGCGGATCGGTGTCGGGGAACAGGCGGCATTTGGCCTGGGCGAGGTGCAGGCTGACCGTCGCCGGCTCCTTGCCGCTGGCGAGCATCTTGCGGATGTCGTCCATATGCGCGCGCGGCTGGTGCTTTGGCGCGAGCTGCTCCAGCGCGACCAGCGCGGTAGCCAGCGCCTCGGTGAGCACCCACTCGTCGTGGCCCGTGATTCCCTTTTTCGGCATCGGCAGACCCCACATCGTCAGGCAAAGTCTGGTGGCAAAGGCAGTGTAACGCGACTTTTCCTGAATCTCCATTGAGCCGACGCGGCCGCCGCCGTCCGCGCGTGGCGTCGCGGCAAGCCGCCTGCGCTCTCTTGCATTATGGCCAAGCGTAGCTAAAAGGCGCGCGCGTCCGGCCCCCGATCGATTCTCGGCCCGCACTGCGCGGGCACCCTTAATCTTGGTTGCACAATCTTGGCGTAGACCAGCACCCACAGCATTCCAGGCCGGCAGTTCCGGCTTGCGTCCAATATCTCCGCAACTCACAACGATCGCACGATCGCGCCGCCCTTCGCTGGAGCCAGCATGGTCTTTCTAAGCTTCGTCTACCGCTTCGTGACCAACTTCGCGTTCCTGGCGATGGTCTATTTCAGCCTGAACTTCATGGAGAAATACCCCAACCGCGCGATCCTCGCGATTCTCGTGCTGGTCTATAGCGGCATGCGCGCGGCCTCGACGCTGCGCGCGTTCTACTTTTATCAGAAGATCGAGAAGCTGGAAGGCGAGACGCGGCGCCTGCAAGCGCCGATCAATGACGGCAGTGGCGGAACCAATGCACGCAAGCAGATCGTGACCGATGTGGCGCGGCTGCGCCGCGACGGTGAGCTCAAGTCCTATATGGACCTGTTCTTCCTGGCGCTGATCGTGCTGCTCTGTGTCGCCGCCATCGTGCGGCAGTAGGCGGCTTGTAAGCCTTATTGCTGCTTTTTCTTCAGGCTCGCGAGCTTTGTCGGGCGCGACGCGCTGGCATTGGCGTCCCGCGCTGTGCGCTTCGAGGTAGCGCGCGAGGCCTGCGCATGCTGGCCGCCATGCGCTGCGACCGCCGCACGGCCCTTTGCATTCCTCGAGGAGACCGCATCGGCCGTGTTGGCCCGCGCGAGCTTTGTTGCGACTTGGCGTGACGCCGTCTTGGCCAGCAGCACTTCGAGCGAGCCTTCCTTGATCTCGAAAAGGTCCCGGCTCGGAACGGGCAGGCTTTCCGCGCCGGCCTTCGCGACGCCCCAATGCGACGAGCCGGCCTGGCGCGGCAGCTCGGCGTTCAAATCCGACAGCAGCGGGGCCGGCAGCGTTTCGCTCCGTGTGAAGACGAAGCTCGGAATCCTCGGCCAGCGCACCGCGGCCACATTCTCGCTCGCCGGATGCAGCAACCATTCAACCGGCTCGGTCGGCGTTGCCGCCCGTTCGGCAGTCGCCGGCACCACATGCACGATGCGATAGCCGCGGGCCTTGAGCTCGCGGATGATCTTGGGCAGCGCCGCGACGGTGCGCGGCTGGATGTCGTGAAGGAGCAGAATGCCCTTGCCCTTGGCCTCGAGCCGCTGGATGGCAAGCTGATAGACACGGTCGGGCGAGACGTGCCGCCAGTCGTCAGCCGGGAAATCGGCGCTCCAGACCTGGATGCCGCGCGAGATGAGATAGTTCTCTACGGCATCAGCGCGCAGCAGCCCGGGAATCCGGAAGAACGGCGCCAGCGCCGACGGATCGGTCATCGCCGCGGTGGTCCACTGGATGCCGCCTTCGATCTCGGCCTGCGCCTTCTCGATCGGCATCTTCTCGAAGGTCAGGGGATGGGTGAGACTGTGCGTGCCGACGGTGTGGCCGGCCGCGACCAGCTTGCGCACGCCCTCGGGGTTCGCCTTGGCCTGATTGCCGATGGTGAAGAACGTCGCCTTGATGCACTCATCGGCCAGGATCTGGAGCACCTGGTTCGAGTATTTCGGCAGCGGACCGTCGTCGAAGGTCAGGACCACCTCGTGGTCTCTCAGCGGCAGCGTTTCCCGGTACTGCATCGTGCCGATGCGCGGATGCTCGCGGGGGTCGACCACGATCGTGCGCGAGGTGCCGAGCGCGTCGGGATGGCCGGGACAGTCGGCGGCGACCGCAGCGGCAGGGCCAGCGGCCAAAAATCCGAGGCAGACGATCCAGGACCGCATCCGGCAGGAAACTCTACGACCGATCATTGCTCTCCGTCTGCCCTCGTACGCGATCCGCGACAGAACATCCACGCGATCTCAAAACCTTGGTCGAAGCCCAGCCGAAATGGTTCAGGCCCGGTCCCCGTCCAATTTGCATGGCCTAGCATGAACGGAGGCTTAATTGCCCCACGATCACCCCATTTTGGGCCGCCGTGACATTCCGGCATCAATGCGCATTGGCGCTCTTTTGCGTCGCCGCCGGGACAATGTGAACGACGTGGTAGCCATTGTCGTGCAGGTACCGCAGGAAGGCGGGCATCATGGCCGCAGTTCGCGCCTGCGCGTCGTGCAACAGGATGATACCCTTCCTGGCGGCCTCGAGCCGCTCTTTGACCTTCTTCAATTCCTCCTCGGGGGTGATGTCCTCCCAGTCGCTCGCCCAAAGGTCTGCTCCGAACACGGCGATGCCGCGCGACTGGAGCAGATCGAGCGTCGCTGGCGTGGAGTCGAAATAGGGGAAGCGGAAGAACGGCGTCGAGGGCGTGCGGGTCGCCACGCCGTTGAGTGCCTTCTCGTCGGCCTCGATCCCGCGGTCGATGTTCTCCTTTGCCTGTTCGAAGGAGATTTTCGACGACATCGGGTGCGACCAGGTGTGATGCGCGACGGTGTGGCCTTCAGCAGCGATCCGCTTGACCAGTGCGGGAGATTCCGCCGATGACTGGCCGACCAGGAAGAAGGTGGCGCGCACGCATTCATGCGCTAGCGCTGCCAGCACCTTTTGCGTGTGCGGAGGCCGGGGCCCGTCATCGAAGGTCAGCACGACCTCGTGATCGGCGAGCGGCAGGGTCTGCGGAAAGCTCTTCAGCCCGACCCGCGGATAGGTCTTGGCATCGACGCTGAGCACGCGCGCGGTGCCGAGCGCATCCTGACGCGGGCAGTCGGCCGCGTCCGCCGCCGTGCTGCCGGCAAGCACGGCCGTCGCGATGGCGACCGACAGGGACCATTGGTGCAGACGCATCTTTGTCATTGCGCTCGATGTTGCCTTGTGACTATTGCCTCAACTCCAGCTCAGACCAATTGATCCATCCTGTCAAACGGCGAGGCGCGCCATGGACGAACATATGGACGTTGCCGAACCCGCCGAGACCTCGGTCCTCGACCACGTTCCCATGCGCAATGAAGATGGCGAAATTCGTCACGAATTCGTCGCGGAAATCGCGCGTGCCATAGAGGCCTCCGACAGCACCCAGTTGCGGGCCATCGTCGCGGAACTGCACGAGGCGGACCTTGGCGACCTCATCGGCGCGCTGGAGGCGGATGACCGCGTCCGGCTGGTCGAGCTGACGGGGCGCGATTTCGACTTCTCGGCCCTGAACGAGGTCGACGAGGCCGTCCGCGAGGAGATCCTCGAGGAGCTGCCGCCGGAAACGGTTGCCGAGGGTGTCCGCGAGCTCGAATCCGACGACGCCGTCGAGCTGCTCGAGACCCTCGATCAGGCGGATCAGGAGGAGATCCTCGAGAAGCTGCCGCTGCCCGAGCGCGTCGCGCTCGAGCGCAGCCTGCTTTATCCGGAAAACTCCGCCGGAAGGCGGATGCAGACCGAGTTCATTGCGGTCCCCCAGGATTTCACCGTGGGCCAGGCGATCGACTACATGCGCGAGACGCCCGATCTGCCGGACCGCTTCTACGAGATCTACGTCGTCGACAAGGACCAGCACTGGCAGGGCGCCGTTCCGCTCGACGTGCTCTTGCGCGCCCGGCGCCCGGTGCCGCTCGCCGACCTCCGCGACGAGGATCGCCGCCGCGTCTCCGTCCTGGAGGACCAGGCGGAGGTGGCGCACATGTTCGGCAAATATAACCTCGTTGCCGCACCCGTGCTCGATACACAGGACCGTCTCGTCGGTGTCATCACCGTCGACGATGTCGTTGACGTCATCGAGGAGGAGGCGGACGAGGACCTCAAGGCGCTCGGCGGCGTCACCAGCGACGAAGAACTGTCCGACAGCGTGCTGACCATTGCGCGCGCCCGCTTCAACTGGCTCCTGGTCAATCTCGCCACCGCGTTCCTGGCATCTTCCGTGCTCGGCCTGTTCGAGGGGCAGCTCGAAAAGATGGTGGCGCTCGCCGTGCTCGCGCCGATCGTGGCGAGCCAGGGCGGCAACGCCGCGACCCAGACCATGACGGTCGCGGTGCGGGCGCTCGCCACCCGCGAGCTCGGCTCCTCCAATGCCTGGCGCGTGGTGATGCGCGAGACCTTCGTCGGCCTCGTCAATGGCCTCGCCTTTGCAGTGATCACCGGCATTGCCGCAGTGGCCTGGTTCAAGATCCCGGGGCTCGGCATCGTCATCGGGCTGGCGATCATCTGCAACCTCGTTGCCGGCGCGCTCGGCGGCATTCTGATCCCGATGGGGCTCGAACGGGTGCGCGCCGATCCTGCGGTCGCCTCCGGCACCTTCGTCACGACGGTGACCGACGTCGTCGGCTTCTTCTCCTTCCTCGGCATTGCGACCTTGTGGTTCGGGCTGAAATAGCTGCAATCGCGCTATCATTAATCCGAACTTAAGCCAGCTCGATCATGATCGCCCCGCTTGGGGATGAACATGCGGTTGCGGCTGAAAGCGGACGGACGGATCGTCGAATTGCGGGACGGGCAGGAGCTTCCGCTGCAAGGCGCGGCTGTGCCGAGCGAAGCCGGCCCGCTCGAAGTGCGCGACCTGCGCCGCCGTGCCTGTCTCACCCAGATGGAGTTCGCCGCAAAACTCGGCGTGCCCGTCGAGACCATCCGCAACTGGGAGCAGGGCAAGCGCGCGCCGCGGGGACCTGCACGGGCGCTGCTTGCGGTGATCGCGCATGCGCCGGATATGGTCTTCCAGGCGCTCGCCAAGGCCTGACTACAGGGCCTGACTACAAGGCCTGACGCCAATGCCGGCTGTCTCGGTTGGCAGCCGCGTGCGTGGGGTCCATAATGCAACCGGGGGCGGGCGAGGAGAGGATTCCTCATGCTGTTCGTCGAGGCCAATGGTGCAAGCATTCCTGCTCTCGGGCTCGGGACCTGGGAGCTGAGCGGCCGGACCTGCGCGCGCGTGGTGGAACAGGCGCTGCGGCTCGGCTACCGCCATATCGACACCGCGCAGGTCTACGACAATGAGCGCGAGGTCGGCGATGGCGTTCGCGCCTCCGGCGTGCGCCGCGACGACGTCTTCATCACGACGAAAGTCTGGACCAATCATTTTGCCCCGAACGATCTCGAACGCTCGGTCAAGGAGAGTCTGGTCAGGCTGCGGCTGCCGTCGGTTGATCTGCTGCTGCTGCACTGGCCCAATCCGCACGTGCCGCTTGTCGAGACGCTCGGCGCGCTGGCGCATGCCCGGCGGCTCGGGCTGACGCGGCATATCGGTGTCTCCAACTTCACGGTGGCGCTGATCGAAGAGGCGGTCGCCGCGTGTCCGGAGCCACTGGTCTGCGATCAGGTCGAATTTCATCCTTATCTCGATCAGACCAAGGTGAGGGCGGCCTGCGACCAGCACGGCCTTGCCCTCGTCGCCTATAGCCCGATCGCCAGGGGGCGCATCAAGAGCGACGAGACACTGGCCAGAATCGGCCGGGTCCATCGCAAGACGGCTGCGCAGATCTGCCTGCGCTGGCTGGTGCAGCAGAACGTCGTGGCGATCCCGCGCACCTCGCGCGTCGAACGTTTGTCGGAAAACATCGAGATCTTCGATTTCGACTTGTCGCCCGACGAGATGAGCCAGATTGCCGCTCTCGCACATCCCAAGGGTCGGCTGACCGATTTCGGCTTCGCGCCGAAATGGGATTGAGGCGCCGCATCCATATGCTAGGACCGTGGGTAGCAACCGAAGTTGGGCCATGGAACGGCGGCGGATCATACGGACGGACATTGCGGCGTCGGCCGTCGTGCACGTGACGCTGGTTGCATTGATCGTCCTGATCAGCGAGGTGCATCCGTTCCATGCCCCGCCGAGCGACACGGTCGCCGTCGACATCGTCACGCCGGAGGAACTGAAGGAGAAGCTGCCGGAGCCGACGCCGTCGCCGCAGATTTCACTGCCCGAGCTGACCGCGAAGGACAAGGCGGAGGCGCCCGCACCACCTCCATCGCCACAATCGGCGCAGCAGCCATCGCCGCAGCCGGAGCCACAGGCCTCACCGCCGCCGCAGCCATCGCCTTCCAGGCGCGAGGCCGAAGCGCAACCGCAGCCTCAGCCGCAACCCGCGCCGCAGCCGAGCTACACGCCACCTGAGCCCGACGTCACCCTCAAATACGGGGTGATGCTGGGCTTGCCCGCCGAGCTGCCGCCCATGCCGAAAGAGGGCCCCAAGGAAAATGAGAGCGGCGGTGAAACGGCCACTGAGGCGGCCAAGCTTCCGGCCAACGTCATCGCCGAATTCCGCCGTCACCTGCGAAGCTGCGCCAGGCTGCCTGACACGATCGCGCCGTCCGACAACATCCACATCAAGATCCGCACCTTCATGACCACCGACGGCCAGCTCGCCACCGTCCCGGCACTGATCGAGGCCAGCGCATCGCCCGCCAAGGGCCTTGCCCTGATGCAGGCCGCCAAGGCCGCGCTCCAGGCCTGCCAGCCCTACACTATGCTGCCGGCCGACAAGTACGAGGAGTGGAGGGTGCTCGACCTGACGTTTACACCGAAGGACTTCGGAGCGTCGTAGTTCCCGTCATGGCGTGCGCAGCGAAGCCGATTGGAGGACGAGAGGCTCTGCCCGATGGCTGATCTGATTCCTCGAAATCAACCCCATGCAAAGTAGGGCTAGATCGCCGTTTCGGCTGGCAACACAAGATATTGTGGCCCGGACGAGCGACGGCGACATCTACGCGCTTGGCCGAGACGTCTTGACCTCAGTAGTGCGCCTTCAACCATGCGACGGTCGCGTCGACCATCGGATTATAGCGCATTGAATTCCAGGCGAGTGCCGCCGTTACCACCATCACCCTTTCCTTGAGAGGGCGAACAACCACATCCTCCGGCGCGAGCTTGCGCATGGTCGCTGGCACCAGTGCGATTCCTTGGCCGCAGCTCACATAGGCGATCTGGGAAGAAATCGAGCGTACCTCGTGCTGAATGCGCGGGGCGAAACCATGGGACCGACATGCTGCGACCAGCGCATCGAAATAGATCGGGCTGACTTGCCGAGATGGCATCACGAGTTGCTCGCCATCCAGTGACCGAAGCCGCACCCGCGGAAGCCTAGCAAGGGCATGATCTCGGGGCAGGGCAATCGCCAGCCGATCTTCGGTCAGCGGCATGGTGGAAATGCCCGATCCGACTTCTCCTTCCAGTCTGACAAATGCCAGATCGAGTTCCCCGGCCTCGAGCCCCGCGACTGCCTCGAAGCTGTCGATTTCCCGAACGAAGATGGTCAGTGCCGGATAGCGTTGCCGAAGCTCACTCAGCAGGGGCGGAACGGTTTCCAGCATGGCCGAGGTGATCGCGCCGATCTGAAGCACGCCGGAATGCCCCGCGGCAATCTCCCTCACGACGGTTTCCAGTTGCTCGACATGCCCGGCGAACCGGCGGACGGCTGGCAGCAGGGCTGCGCCTGCGGGGCTGAGCTTGGTGCCGCGCCGGGATCTTTCCAGGAGCTTGAGCTTGAGTGAACGCTCCAGCACCTGGATTTGCTCGGTCAGTGGAGGCTGCGACATGCCGAGGCGTCGCGCGGCCCGGCCGAAATGCTGCTCTTCGGCGACGGCCAGAAACATCCATAGCTGCCGGATCAGCCGGAAATCGATCGTGCTCATTGCAGGCAGGGTCCCCGCCGAACCTGGCCGCCGTCAGTGGGCAATTACGCCGTCAGTGGGCAATTATGCCCGCGATCCGGCGGTCTGATCCGAAATGGCTATCACAGACATAAGTTAATCGAAATTTCAATATCAGCAGTTTCAGCTCAGTCTTGCCGCCGGGGGAAACAGGGACCTCAGCGATGACAATATCCAATTTGCTCGACCGTCTGGCCTCGCTCGACACGAACACCGTGTCCGATGCGCTGGATTTCCTCGATCTGCCCGGGGCCACCTACGGCCTGCGGCCGTTGTGGGATTGCCCGAAGATCGTTGGACGGGCCAGCACCATCCAACTTGGCCCGAAGACCAATGCGGCGCCGACGGTTCACCTCATAACGCCGGTCATCGACGCGATCGCCACTGACGATCGCATCTTGGTCATTGCCGGAGGGTTGGAGGGAATCTCCTGCTGGGGCGATATCATCGCCAATGCCGCGCGTGCCAAGCAGATCCGCGGCTCGGTCATCGACGGCGTGAGCCGTGACATCGAGGGCAGCGAGTCGATCGGCTATCCCGTCTATGGCCGCGGCATCACGATGATCAGCGCGCGCAATCGGGTGATCCAGATCGCCTCCGGCACGCCGGTCCAGATGGCTGGCGTCACCGTGAGCCAGGACGACTACGTCATCGCCGACCGCTGCGGCACGGCGTTCATACCGGCGGCCCGCATCGACGAGGTGCTCGACCTCGGCGAGCGCATCGCGCGTCGGCAGGACGGCATGGTCGTTGCGGTACGAGCCGGCCGTCCGGTCGCTGAAGTCATGCACGACAAGGAATTCGAAGCCATCCGCCGCGCCTGAGGGCGTCGCTGTCTCTCTTTGACGAGGTACTTCCTCCAATGACCCAGAATCCCCGTAAAGCAAGCGCCGAAGATCAGGAGCTGGTTGCGCTCTTCACAGGGCTCGACACCCCCGGCGTCTCGGATGCTCTCGACAAGCTCGGTTTGCACGGACAGGCGCTCGGCATTGCGCCACTGGCGGACTATTCGCAGGTGTTGGTTGGCCCGGCTTTCACCGTGAAATACGTGCCCGCGACCGTACCCGCAGGCTCGGTCGGCGACTACATCGACGACGTGGCTGAGGGCGATGTCGTTGTGATCGACAACGGCGGACGCACGGACTGTACCGTTTGGGGCGACATCCTCACCCAATATTCGGGTCTGCGCGGCATTGCAGCCACGGTCATCGACGGGGTCTGCCGCGACGTCAGCAAGGCACTGGCGGATGGCTATCCGCTCTTCACTGCCGGTCGCTTCATGCGAACCGGCAAGGATCGTGTGCAGGTCGAATCCGTGAGCGCAACCGTCGCCATTGGCACGGTGCGTGTCGCCACGCGTGACATCGTCGTCGCGGATGCCAACGGCGTCGTCGTCGTGCCGCGCCAGCGCGCGCGCGAGGTCGCCGAAGCCGCCCGCAAGATCGAGACGGTCGAAGCAGCCATCCGCGAGCGCATCGCGAGCGGTGCGTCGATCCGCGAAGCGCGGGCAGCGCTTGGCTACCACACCCTGCAACGCAAGGAATGATTGGCTCCACGCATTCGAGGATCGCTGCTGCCCAATTCCTTTGATCACATTCGTGCTCGCCCCGCACTGCGCCCTGAGCGGCGGTACACGTGCCGATCAACGACGTGGCATCGCGCTGGTGAGTAGGGAAGCCGCACGCAAAGATGATCAACCTCTGGAGAACGTCGCAATGAAAGCCTTAGCCATCGTCCTTTCATTTGGCCTTTCGATCGGCATGACCGCCGCCGCCCGCGCAGATCAGCTCGCCGATATCAAGCAGCGCGGCACGCTCATTTGCGGCACGCTAGGCACCTTCGAGCCCTTCAGCTTCCAGGACCCCAAGACCCGCGAGACGGTGGGGTACGAGGTTGACCTGTGCCAGGCAGTCGCGAAGCAACTCGGTGTAAAGCTGGAGCTGAAACTCCTGGCGGTGGAGGCGCGCATTCCCGAGCTCACCCAGGGGCGGGTCGATATTCTCTCGGCGGCTCTCGGCTATCTGGATGAGCGTGCCCAGCTGATCGACTACAGCCTTGTTTCGTTCGTCAGCCGCCAGATGCTGATGGTGAAGTCGTCGAGCGGCATCTCGTCGCTCGACCAGCTCAAGGACAAGAAGGTCAGCGCTCCGAAGGGATCGACCTCGGAGAAATACGTTCGTACCCTGTTGCCCAGTGCGACGATCCTCACGTTCCAGGATCCGCCGAGCGCCTTCCTGGCGCTAGAGCAATCGAAGGTTCAGGCCATGGCGCTCGGTGAGCTTGGCCTGGTGAAGTTCCAGCAACAGGCAGGTGGCCTCGAATTGCTGAAGCAGCCTGTTGCAGTCGAATTCTGGGGGCTTGGCGTGCGCAAGAACGAGCCGGGCTTCCTCGCGGCCGTCAACGACACCCTCAAGAAGCTCGAAGCTTCGGGTGAGGGCGCTGCCATCTTCGCCAAATGGCTCGGCAAGGATAGTCCCTACAAGCTTGAACGCACCTTCCGTCTCGACGAAACGGTGCGCAGTCCGGTCCTCGACCCCAAGAGCTGATAGCCGGGCCGCCACATCGGGGGACGATCCATGACCCTTTCGCTCGATTTCAGGCCGGTGCTCAGCGGGCAACACCTGGAATGGCTGCTCGGGGGTCTGATCACCACACTTGAGCTGGCGGTTTGTGCGTGGTGCCTGGCCTTCCTCGTAGCGATCGGCCTCGTTCTCGTGCGCTCGGCCGGCTTCAAGGCCGCCGAATGGCTCGTTGCCGCATACGTGGAAGTCCACCAGAACATCCCGCTGCTGGTCCAGGTGATGTTCTGGTATTTCGCGGTTCCGGAGCTGCTACCGGAGGACGCCCGCATCTGGCTGAATGAGCGCAACAGCGAATTCATCCTGGCCTTCTTCGCGCTGTCCTTCTGCTTCGCTGCCTACATGTCGGAGGCGCTGCGAACCGGACTCCGCGCCATTCCGAAGACGCAATACGAAGCGGGGCGGGTGCTCGGTTTCGGCTATCTCGGCACGATGCGCTATATCGTTATCCCGCAGGCCTTGCGGGTCGCGATTCCGCCGCTCGTCAACTATTCGCTGCTGTTGTTCAAGAACACCAGCCTCGCCATGGCGATCGGCGTGCACGAGCTGACCTATCAGGTCAGGCAGATCGAGAGCGACACCTTCCGCACCTTCGAGTCGTTCCTGGTGGCGACCGGGATTTACATCGCGATCTCGCTCCTGATCACGGGGCTTGGCGAGTACCTGGAGAGGCGTACGCGTCTCGGGAAGCGGACGGGGGCCGTGCCATGATTGGCATCATCCGCGACAACTGGCTTCTGTTCCTGGTTGGACAATATCCCAACGGCCCGTTCGGCGGGCTCGCGATGACCGTGATCGTCGCGATCGCGGGACTGGTTTTGGCTTTCCCCTGCGCGCTCGGCCTTGCACTGGCCCGGCTCAGCTCAGTTCGCGCGCTATCTCTCGCGGCGACCGTGGTCATCCAGGTGGTGCGGGGTACGCCCGTCCTCATGGTGATCTTCTGGAGCTATTTCGCGCTGCCGATGCTGATCGGTCATGCGATTCCGGGCTTCGTGACGTTGATCGGCGCTCTCGTGATCTATGAGAGCGCCTACCTGGCCGAAATCATCCGCTCCGCCATCCTGGCTTTGCCAGTCGGCCAGACCGAAGCGGCTCGCTCGCTCGGGTTGGGCGCCCGTCGCACGATGGCCTATGTGATCCTGCCCCAGGCCCTGCACAACGCGCTGCCGAGCCTGCTCAGCCAGTTCGTGTCGCTGATCAAGGACACTTCGCTTGGCTACGTCATCAGCATGAACGAGTTCACCTTTGCGGCCGCTCAAGTCAACAACGCGCTGCTCACAAAGCCCGTCCAGGTCTTCTCGATTCTTGCGGTGACCTATTTTCTTCTCTGCTTTGCGTTGACGCAGACGGCCCGCCTCATGGAGCGCCGCATGCTGCGTCGCAGGCTGCAACGGGTCAATGCAGCAAAGCCTCAGACCGGCCTCGACGAGGCGCTCGCCACGGAGTCCCTGCCATGATCACATTCGAGAATGTCGACAAGTGGTATGGCGCACACAAGTGCCTTGCCGGCATCAATGCCAACGTTGGGAAGGGCGAGGTCGTCGTACTCTGCGGTCCGTCCGGCTCGGGCAAGACCACGCTGATCCGAACCATCAACCGCCTGGAGCCGATCCAAGGCGGACGCATCGTCGTCAACGGCCAGGACGTGCACGCGAAGGGCGTAGACATTGATCTGCTCCGCAGCGGGATCGGTTTCGTCTTCCAGCAGTTCAACCTGTTCCCGCACATGAGCGTGCTGGAGAACATCACGCTCGCACCGGTGAAAATCCGCAAGATCGACCGGGGAAAAGCGGAGGATCGAGCGCGCGATCTGTTGTCGCGGGTCGGTTTGGCAGAGAAGGCCGATGCCTATCCCGACCAGCTCTCTGGCGGGCAGAGCCAGCGCGTCGCCATCGCGCGCGCACTCGCCATGGACCCTCCCGTCCTGCTTTTCGACGAGCCGACCAGCGCGCTCGATCCGGAGATGGTGGGCGAGGTGTTGGCGGTCATGAAGAATCTCGCTCACTCCGGCATGACCATGATGTGCGTGACGCACGAGATGGGCTTCGCGCGTGAGGTGGCGGACCGCATCTGGTTCCTCGACAAGAGCGTGTTGATCGAGGATGCATCTCCCAAGGAGTTCTTTGCGGCACCGAAGCACGAGCGGGTCAAACGCTTTCTCTCCGACCTCAGGCACTGAGGGTGGCTACTTCTGCAACTGCACCGCAAATCCCGGAACCGGCGCGAGACACGTTGCACAATACTCCACCCGCACAGTGTCGGCGCCGGTGCAGGGCCGATCCACCGCCATCAGGAAGCGCATGGGCTGGGCGATGAAGAAACTGGACGACTCGACCCGGCAATAGCTCCGCGACTTCAGGTAATCCGTGAGGACACCCAGCTTCATGAAATGGCGAGAGGTGTCGGTGTAGCCGGCATAGTTGAACAGCTCGAAGGGCGTCCGGTCATTTTCGCGAAGGGCTTCGCGGAACGCCGTGACTTGCGCGGCGGCGAAGGCGACCAGCAGCAACGATATGACGAGGATCCGCCAGGTCGCGCGAAAGCTGTCGAGGCCCAAGGCTATCGAAACGAAGAGAAGGAACTGCGGTATGATGTAGTATCGATCGGCAACGCTGGCGATCGAGAGCCGCAGCGCGGGGAAATAGGCGATCGTCCACAAGACGAAGAGCGGCAGGATCAGTTGCTCGGGTCCGTTCCGTTTGCCGCGGAACGCTCCGAGCGCGATCGCCGCGAATATTGCGAGAAGCAGCGCCATGCGCGCGTGTAGCGCGGTCATCTCGATCGGACCGGGCAGGTAGGAGACGACGCGCTCGAGCAGGATCACGCCCGATGCCGTCCCGAAAAAGCTGACATCGCCGATCGGTGAAGCCGCCAGCGAGAGCACCACGAAGCCGGCAAGCATGGGATCGACGCAGCTTGCGACGCGCCGATCGGTGATCGCCCTCAGCGCGTGTGGAAGAAGGCGGCATTCCAGGCGAAGATAGGCATGTGTTGCGAGCGCGAGGAAAGCGAGGCCCACCAGCATCGCTGGTAGCACCCGGCTCGAGAAGCTGCCGTCGCCAACGAAATATCTTGCGGACAGCACGAATTGAACAAGCAGGTTCAACTGCCCGATCAGCAGCAGCCTCGCACTGCTTTCACCCGGCCATTTGAGCGCGACGAACGTTGCCGCCGCGGCAAAGGACAGCGCGGCAGCCGCAAAGATCGCGTGACTCCAGCATCCCAGCGAGAAGGTAAGGAGAAGAAGGAAGAGCCACTTCGGTCGGCCTCGACCTGGCTCCGCCACATGCGGGAGCGTCAGGAGCACGATTGCGAGCAGAAGGTTCTGCAATGCGTTCACTTCCCAGGCGACACGACTGTAGAAGAGGAACAGGAGCGAGGAACCCATCAGCAGCACGAAGTAGATTGCTGCTCCTCCTCGTCTCCAAAGAGCAACAGCAGAGAGGCCGAGGGCGAGACTGTTCAGAACGACGCCCGCCAGCCGCAGGCTGCCGACGCCGGGTGAGATGATCGAGAAGCTCATCGTCACGATCTCGGGGAAGAGCGATCCCGTGTAGCCATTCATGCCCCGGAGGGTGAACATCCCGCGCGCCTGTTGCTCGAACGCACGCAGCCCCACCCAGGCTTCGTCGCCGTGCAGGCCGGGAAACGAATTCAGCCGAACGGACAGGGCGGCAGCGACAACTGCAATTGTCGCTGCCAAGACGCCTGCGCAGCCGATGTGCTTGTATTGCCGCGGCCTCACCGCAGTGTGTGCCGATGCCGGCCATAGGAAAGGATGCATGCGCGCCGGCTACCGTCCGAATTCGCGACGGGAGACATATGTGGGAAAGTATCCCACGTCAATATCTATGATCATCGGTCCGCTGACGACGAGCAGGCGTCCACAATTCGAAATGCGAGTTGGAGGAGATCGCAAGCCGCCCGCACTCCGTCATTGCGAGCGCACGAAGCAAGCCAGAGTCTTTCCGCGGCGGGATTCTGGATTGCTTCGTCGCTTCGCTCCTCGCAATGACGAGATTGGGGCACGCGCGCGCCAAATTCTCGATGTCATGGCCCGGCTTGACCGGGCGATCCAGTACTCCGAGACGGGCGTGATTGAATCGATAGGCCGCGGCGTACTGGATGCCCCGGTCAAGCCGGGCATGACAGCTGTATGTGGGCAAAGGTTGGAGCAACTGATCGCCTCGTCATGACGACCAATCTAGCCCTGCGCGGACGCCTCGTCCGGCGCCATTGCCGCCCACGCGCTGGATGCGAACTGCCGCCGCCACGTCACGATCACCACCGCCGCCGTCGTCACGAAGAGCACCCAGGGGCTGATGAACCAGCCGAGATAGCCGAGCGCGAAGAAGAAGGCGCGCTGGCCGCGGTTGAAGTGCCTGCCGGCCGATTCGAACAGGCGGGAGGTGCGCAGGACATGCGCTTCGGCCGCCGGTGTGTCGCGCTGCGAGGCCGGTGGCATGCCGCCGAACAGGATCGCGACATAGTTGAACAGACGATAGGCCCAGGCGAACTTGAAGAAGGCGTAGACGCAGATCAGGACGAGGCCGACGCATTTCAGCTCCCACAGCGCGGGCGAGGGGCTGAGATCGATCGGCAGCTTGCTCAGAATCGCGAGCGCGTCGTTGGTCGCTCGCAAGAGCGCCAGTGCGCCACCGATCGCGAACAGGCTGGTGGAGGCGAAGAAGG
This sequence comes from Bradyrhizobium sp. UFLA05-112, assembly GCF_053572325.1. NCBI lineage: Bacteria > Pseudomonadati > Pseudomonadota > Alphaproteobacteria > Hyphomicrobiales > Nitrobacteraceae > Bradyrhizobium > Bradyrhizobium sp. UFLA05-112. Next base: position 65,808 of record NZ_JBANBK010000025.1, read on the forward strand.
CGGTGCCGTTCTGGAGCGAGGCCATGATCTGCATGTCGACCATGCGCGCCTCGCGGTCGAGCAGTCGGCGCACCCAGACCTCGCGGTAGCGATTCATGCGCGCCGACAGGCTGTCGCGGCCATAGGACGAGTGCTCCAGCGTGATGGCATAAACCAGCCATTCCAGCACGAAAAAGCCGACGGCGGCGATGTCGACCCAGTATCCGCTCATTGTGATCCCCTCGTTGGCGCGCAGGATTGCCATGCATGTTCCGCTGCGGCAACGATTGATTGCGTGCAGGCGATGGCGTTAAAAGCAGCGGCTTGATGGACCAGCATTTGAGAAGGACCAGTCACATGGCGCTGAAGCTCGCGATCGGCAACAAGAACTACTCGTCATGGTCGATGCGGCCCTGGCTCGCGCTGCGCGCCAACGACATCCCGTTCGAGGAGGTCGTGATCCCGCTCTACACCGACAATCCCGCGGACAAGCAACGCATCATCTCCTTCAGCCGCGCCGGCAAGGTGCCGGTGCTGGTCGACGGCGACGTCACGGTGTGGGATTCGCTCAGCATCATCGAATACATCGCCGAGCGCTTTCCGGAGAAGAAGCTTTGGCCCGACGACGCCGCGGCGCGCGCGCATGCCCGTTCGGTGTGCGCCGAGATGCATTCCGGTTTCATGGCGCTGCGCGGCGAATGCGGCATGAACCTGCATCGGCCGGTACGTCCCGTGACGCTGTCGGCGGACGCGCAAGCCAATGTCGCGCGCGTGCAGGAGATCTGGCAGCAGTGCCGCGAGCGCTATGGCGCGGGCGGACCGTTCCTGTTCGGCCGCTTCGGCGCGGCGGACGCGATGTATGCGCCGGTGGTGCATCGCTTCCGCACCTATGCGATCGAGGTTGCGCCGCAGACGCGCGCCTATATGGACACCATGCTGGCGCAGCCCGCATTCCAGGAATGGACGCGGGACGGCCTTGCCGAAACGCTGGTCATCGAGAAGTTCGAAACCGCGTAGGCGGGGCGGGATCGGCGCGCAGACAGGAATGTGATTGGGCGCGGCTTGACGGCAGGCCGGCCGGCGGCGCTCAATCGGCAATGGGAAATGCGCATCGGGCGCAAGGGGAGACGGGCCATGGGAATCTTCGACGCGCTTGAGAACAATCCCGCATTCCGCAGCGCGCTCGGCCAGCTTGGCTCAGCGGTGCTGCCGGCCGTGCTCAACGAGGTGCTGGGCAGCAACAACCAGGGCGGCTTGGGCGCCATCGTCGCCAAGCTCGAGCAGGCGGGCTTCGGAGACCAGGTCAAGTCGTGGCTCGGCAATGGCCAGAACCTGCCGATCTCGGCCGACCAGCTCCGTCAGGTGCTCGGCAACGACACGGTCAGACAGCTTGCCGCGCGCTACAACATCCCGGTGGACCAGATCAGCCAGATCCTGGCCCAGGAGCTGCCCAAGGCTGTGGATAATGCGAGCCCCGACGGAAAGCTGCCCCACGGCGCCTGACGCGGTTGGCGGGTTCCAGACGGTACCATTGGCGGGCGGTCTGCCCGCTATCGTGCTGAAAAGATTACAAAAATCACACATTCGCCATAGTGGCATAGCGCTGGCCAAGAAGGCCGGCCGCGTGCTATACACCGCGCCGGGCTTCTGGCCGGCCGCCGCAGCGGGACACGTGGGCGCGGCAGGCGTTGTTTGAGTGATGGAGAGGGTGTTGAAGCACAAATTCCCCGTGGGCGCGCGCGTCCTGTTCACGGCCAGCAATATCGCGCGCCCGGCTGCCAGCGGCACCTACGAGGTCATCCGTCTGCTGCCGACCGAGGGCGACGATTGTCAGTATCGGATCAAGAGCTCGACCGAAGCCTTCGAACGGGTTGCCAAGGAAAGCCAGCTCGCCCTGTCGTGACGATACGCAAGGGTGTGATGACGAATTGGATGTCGACCCGCCGTCAGACGGCCCGGTTCAAGTCAACATGATGAGCGGGCTGCAGCCGTTTCGCGGGCAGTTGCCATCACCGAATTTGATCTCGGCTCGCGTGAGGGGACGTCGCGCATGAACTGGGCATGGGCCGACGAAATCTGGCGCTCAGCGGGCTTTCCGATGTGGCTGACACTGGCGGCCGCCGGCTTCTTCGGCTTGATCCTTCTGATCACGTTGCTGCGCGCCGAGCGATCGGTTGCGAACGGTGCGCTGACCGTGATCACGCTGCTCGGGATCGGCATAGCGGTCGCGGCGACCATTCGCGCCTATGCACCGAGCGGAGAAGGAGCCGCGAGCGAAACCCGCGCGCGGCCCGGAATGACCGCCGCGTTGCCCGCGCTGTCCTGCATCGACGATCTCGCGGGCGACACCGTTCTGGCGGCCTGCGAGAAGGCGCTGTTCGGCTCGCCTGAAGCGGTCGCCGCCGCCGTCTCCTACACTGCGGCCCAGATCAGCCGGCTCACGGCGCTCGGCGATGCCGCTACCGCCGGCAAGAACCTGCCCCCGGAGCTCAAGGCGTTGCGGCGGGCCATCGAGCACGACCGCTATGGCCTCGTTGCGCAAGTGCTTGTCGCCCGCGACGGCTGCACGCAATTCGACTGTGCCGCGTTCCGTTCGCTGACGGATCAGCAACAGGTCGCCGCCAACATGGACGCCCATCTCTATGAGGGGCTGGTCGCGCGCTACGCATCCAGCTGGAACACGCCGGTGGCGGCGATGCCGGGTGCGGTCGCCGCGCTGCCGCCTTCAATGCCGACTGGCAAGCCGACCAATGCGGAGTTCCCGAGCGCCGCATCGACGCCGGCGGTCAGCATCATGGCGCCGGAGCCGGGCACCCGGCCGGCGCCGTCGGGAACCGCTGCAGCGCCGGCTGCGCCGCGCGCGCCTGCTGCGGCGAGTTCGGCGCAAGCTTCGGCACCGCCTCCGGCTGCGAAGAAGCCGCCTGCTCCGAAGGCTGCGCGTGCGCCTGCGCCCGCGCCGGTTCAAATCGCGCCGCCAACTCAGCCCGCGCCAGCTCCGGCTGCTCCCGCGGCTGCGGATAACAATTAGTTCGGCTTTCAAAGGCGCGGCCGGCCCGCTAATGCTGGGCCATGCCATTACATCTGATCAAGCTCGCCGTCGGCTGCGACTCCGTCAAGGAATTGAAGGAGTGGATCGCCGAGCGGATGCAGACCGCCAAGAAGGAGGGCCTGCCGCAACGCCATATCCACGTCACCCGCATGGTGCCCAAGCGCGGCGATGAAATCCTCTCGGGTGGCTCCCTTTACTGGGTGATCAAGGGCGAGATCGCCGCACGCGAAAAGATCATCGGTATCGAGCCGTTCCGCGACAAGGACGGCATCGGGCGCTGCCGCATCGTGATGCAGCCCAAGGTGTTCGCGGTGTCGCCGCGGCCGATGCGGCCGTTCCAGGGCTGGCGCTATCTGACGGAAGATGCCGTGCCGCCCGATCTCGGCAAGGCCGCCGCCGGAACCATCGCGGCGATGCCCGAGCCGATGCGGCGCGAGTTGCGCGATCTCGGCTTGCTCTGAGACGCCGCCAAAACGCGTCCTACACCGGGATATTGTCGATCAGGCGGGTGGTGCCGAGCCGCGCCGCCACCAGGATGCGCAGCGGCCCGTCCATGCGCGAGGTGGCCGGCGCCAGCGTCTCGGCATGGCGCGCTTCAAAATAGTCGAGCGCAAAGCCGGACTTTTCGATCATGCCGGCGCCATCGGCCATCACCGGCGCGATCGCTTCGCCGGCGCGGATCCGCCCAGCGCTCTCCTTCATGGCACGGTAGAGGGTGGGGGCGAGCTTGCGCTCCTCGGCCGACAGATAGACGTTGCGCGAGGACATCGCGAGCCCGTCGCGCTCGCGCACCGTGCGCGAGCCAACCACCTTGACGCCGAGGTCGAGATCCCCGGCCATCTGCGTGACCACCCGCAATTGCTGAAAGTCCTTCTCGCCGAAGATCGCGACGTCCGGTCGGCACTGCGTGAACAGCTTGGCGACGACGGTGGCTACGCCGCCAAAGAAGTGCGGACGGAAACGGTCCTCGAGCCCCGCGAGCGCCGGTCCTTCCGGCACGATGCGGGTCCCAAAGCCCTCCCGATACATGGCCTCGACCGTCGGGTGCCAGACGAGGTCGACGTTTTCCGCCGCGAGCATTGCAATGTCGGCTTTCCAGGTGCGCGGATAGGCGCCGAAGTCCTCAGTCGGCGCGAACTGCGTCGGATTGACGAAGATCGACACGACCACCCTGTTCGCGCGTCGCTTGGCGAGGCGCACCAGGGACATATGCCCGTCATGGAGCGCGCCCATCGTCGGCACCAGCGCGACCGTGGCCTTGCGCTTGTGAAAAACGTCGAGGCTGCGCCGCAGGGCAGGGACCGTGCGGGCGATCAGGGGACTTCGTGGCATCGGGACTCTTGGCTGTTGGAGTCTTGGCTTCTGGATTCTCGGCTTCTGGATTCTTTGCTGAAGTCGTAGCCGCGGGAGCGGCGTTCCGCGAGACAGGGCTAACCTTAACAAGCGGCACGGGTGGACGCCATGCACGTGCAGGAGTCAGAGAATGTTTCGCGGGTGCGTGGGCTGGATCATGGACGCGAAACACGTGCGCGATTCATGATTAAGAAACGCGCGTTGCGATTTGCATTTCCTGTCGCGCATTTCACTTGACCGCAGACCCGGTCAACTTGAAGATATTTGTTAGGGGCGTTGAGGATTCCTACATGCTTGTGCAGGCTAGCCAAGGCCAATTGGGCTCGGCGCATGTTGTCGTGCTCGGCAACGAGAAGGGTGGCTCTGGGAAATCCACCACGGCCCTGCACATCGCGGTCGCGCTGCTGAAGGCCGGCCAACGCGTCGCCACCATCGACCTCGACTGCCGCCAGCAGAGCTTTACCCGTTACATCAACAACCGTTCCGCCTGGGGGCGCCGTACCGGCCTCGCCCTCGAGTTGCCGGTGCATCGTTGCATCAAACTCGGCGAGACCATGCAGATCGCCGACAACGAAAACTCCGAGTTCCTCCAGTTCATGGAGGCGGTCGCGGCGGTCGAGAGCAACTTCGATTTCATCGTCATCGATACGCCCGGAACCGACAGCTACCTGATGCGGCTCGCGCACTCGATGGCGGATACCCTGGTCACCCCGATCAACGACAGCTTCCTCGACTTTGACGTGCTCGGCACCGTCGATCCCGCCAACTATGCGGTGACCGGCGAGAGTCATTATGCCGAGATGGTCCGCGACGTCAGGCGCAAGCGCCGCCAGCTCGATGGCTCGACCACCGACTGGATCGTCGTGCGCAACCGCCTGTCGATGCTGGGCTCACGCAACAAGCAGCTCGTCGCCGACGGGTTGAAGGAATTGTCACTGCGGCTCGGCTTCCGCTATGTCGACGGCTTTGCCGAGCGCGTCGTCTACCGCGAATTTTTCCCGCGCGGCCTGACCGCCCTCGACGATATCGACGAAGCGACCCTCGGCATGCGGCCCAATCTCGGCCACGTCACCGCCCGCGAGGAGGTGACGAGCCTGCTCCGCCAGCTCAAGCTGCCGCTCGACGAGCGCGGCCGCCGCCGCGCCGCCAATCGCGCCGAATGGTTCAGCCAGGTCGACAAGCCGCTCGAGCTTCACGACATCGTCGGTGCCTGACCGGGCGCGGTACGAAGCTACTTCCACCAAAGATATTTGATCGGCGCCCGGGTTCCACGGGAACCGGCGGGACCATCTGCGATTGAACCTGGCGCAGACAGGTTGCGTCAGAGGGATAATAGTACCTGACGTAGTGGTCTTGGAATACCGTGCTCAGAAAACGAGTGCGGCGCACAATGAAAGAGCTGCCGGTTCACAATTTTTGGTCTTCCCGTCACGACGCTGTGACATATATTAAGGAATAACCGACAAGGGGCCCAAGAGCCTTCAAGCAATACAATTTCAAACGGGAGTTCAGGCCAGAAGAGCCTGAGCGTGAGGCTGAGGACGAAGATGAAGCGTGGAATTGCCGTTCTGGTTTCCGTCACCGCCCTTGCAGGCGTCGCCTATTTCACGATGGCGAAGTGGGCCATCAAGCACGAGACCATCACCTTCTATGATGCCTCGCGCGACAACCGCCCGGTGCCGGTTGATGTCGCCGTTCGTCGTGACCGCGAAATGCAGGCGGATAGCGGCTTGATCACGCTGCCGGTCGCCGTGATCAACCACGGCAACACCGTCAAGAACACCGAGTATGGCTTCCTCGCCAACGTCTTTGCGATGCGTGGCTATCTCGTGGTGAGCCCGCAGCATGACCTGCCGACCGATCCGCCGATGGTGACCAAGCCGGGCGAACTCTATGTCGGCCGCCTGCCGCAAATTCTGCGCGGTGTGGCCAACATCCATCTGGCGCTGCATGACATGAAGACCGTCCAGCCCAACGCCAACTATTCCAGGGTGACGATGGTCGGCCATTCCATGGGCGGCGACATCACCATGTATTTCGCCAAGCAGTATCCGGACGAGGTCAAGAAGGTCGTGACGCTCGACAATCTGCGCGTACCCTTCGTCACCGCCGGCAAGTTCAAGATCCTGTCGTTCCGCTCGAAGGATCCGCAGTTCAAGACCGATCCTGGCGTGCTTCCGACAGACGAGGAGTGCGAGAAGGCGGGCATCACCGTCGTGAAGACCGACTTCCAGCATAACGACATGCGCGACACCGGACCGGATGACGCGAAGAACTCGATCCAGGGCATGCTCGACAAGTTCCTGGCGGACACCGACAGCGAAGTGGCGCCCGTCGACACCCTCAACGCGCCGCCCAAGGTGCTCGAGCCGGGCCCGGTCGCGCTGATGGCACCTTCCAAGAGCTGACGCTTCCGTCGACCTCCGAACTTTCGCCCTGCCGGGCCTCCGCTGCTGACCGCCGCGGGGGCCTTTGCACATTGACCGATCATGGCGCGCTCGCCACATATTGGTGATGTAGTCTAGTGTGCGAGCAGGGATGTCCGGCGAACCGACCAAACCACGCAGCGGCGATGCCGTGTCGGCGCGGGCCGAGGCCGACGAGAGGTTGCCGCAGGCAAAGACCTCCACCAGCGACGACATCGCGGCCTTCGTCGCCAAGGCACGCGCGATGTCGCCGCATGCGCCCGGTGCGAAGGGCCGGTTGATTTTCGCGCTCGACGCTACGATGAGCCGGCAGCCGACCTGGGACATGGCCTGTGCGCTCCAGGCCGACATGTTCCGCGAGGCGGCAGCGCTCGGCAGCCTCGATATCCGCCTCGTCTACTACCGTGGCTTCAACGAGTGTCGTGCGACAGGATGGATCTCCGACAGCACCAAGCTCGCGCGCCTGATGAGCAAGATCGATTGCCGCGGCGGCGACACCCAGATCGGCCGGGTGCTTTCGGAGGCACGGCGCGAAGCGGCATCCTCCGGCGTACGCGCGGTGGTTTTCGTCGGCGATGCCATGGAGGAGAAGGTCGACGAGCTCTGTGCCAAGGCGGGCGAGCTCGGCATGCTCAAGGTTCCGGTCTTCGTGTTTCAGGAAGGTCATGATGCGACCGCCGAGCAGGCGTTCCGCGAGATCGCACGGCTGACCGGCGGAGCGTGGTGCAGGTTCGATCCGGGCGCGGCGGCGCAACTGCGCGAGCTCTTGCGCGCGGCAGCGGCCTACGCCGCCGGCGGCCGCGAGGCGCTGCTCAGGCTGGCCAAGACGACGAGCGGCGCGGCGAAGCTGATCGGGCAGATGAAGTGAGGCGCTAGCCGTCCGCGTCGAAACCGGCCCGCATGCTTTTTGTGACCAAGGCGACTATATTCCGATCATGCCGACCCTGATCGCAGGCGCTGTCGCCGTCGTTACCCTGTACCTGCTGTTGCAGATGTTCCGTTCCGCCAATCCGGCGGTGCTTGCGCGCGCCATCAAGGTCGGCGGCGGGGTCGTGGCGCTGGCGGTTGCTGCCTTCACGGGCCTGCGGGGCGAACTGGCGGTCGCGATCCCGCTCGGCATCTTCGGTGCCGGCCTGCTCGGCTGGACGCCGCTCGCGAACTCGACCTTCGGCAATATCGGCGGGCTGTTCGGCGGCGCGCCGCGCTCGCCTGGGCAGACCTCGCGCGTCCGCTCGCAATTTCTGGACATGCGGCTGGACCACGAATCCGGCCAGCTTGCGGGCGAGATCGTCGCCGGGTCTTATGCCGGGCGTTCGCTTGACGAGTTCGATCTTGCCGCGCTGCTTGCGATGTGCCCCGCCTTCGACGCGGAGAGCGTCGCGCTACTCGAAAGCTATCTTGACCGCCGGTTTCCCGCCTGGCGTCAGAACGCGCAGGGAGATGCGGCAGGGCGGCAGGGTCGCGCGGCGCCGAGCGGCAAAATGACGGCGGAGGAAGCCTATCAGATCCTTGGCCTGCAGCCGGGAGCGGGGCGCGAGGAGATCGGCCGGGCCCACAAGACCTTGATGAAGAAACTGCATCCCGACCAGGGGGGCTCGACGTATCTCGCTGCTCGGGTAAACGAGGCCAAGGATACTCTGCTTCGCACGCATAACGGCTAACTCCGGCAACTAACGCTACAAACGCCCGTACCGCGTCAGCTCCGTATTGCTCTGCCTGCCGTCGCCCCGATGTCGCCCGCCATTGTCAGCGTGGTCGATTCCTTGAGCGAAATCTTAACCGTAAATCGTTGACGAGAGGTTGTTGCGAAACAGTCTTCGCGCTTGTCTCAAACGACTTGCCTGAAACGACAATGCCCGCGCACCAGGCGCGGGCATCGGGATCGGATCGATTTGGTGGGCGTCAGTTGCGGACGGTGATGCAGGAGATGTCGGCACGCTTCAGCGTGCGGCAGACGGCCTCCGCCTGGTCGCGCTCGAGCCCGGCAAAGCGGGCGCGGAACAGCTTGCGATTGTCCTTGGCGACGACCTCGGTGAACGGATCGGCCTTGCTGAGCAGGCCGCGGGCCGAACTGCGGGCGGCTTCGATGCGCTGCTGCGCCTCGTTCTCGCTTTCCAGCGCGCCGACCTGCACGATCCAGCCACTATGCGCGGCGACCGGCTTGGTCGTTGCGCTCGTCTGGATCGGCTGCGGGGCCGGCTCGGCCGAGGCGAGTTTTGCGGCAGGCGCAGGCGCGGGGGCCGCGGCGCTGGAGGCCGGCAGGACGCCGAGGATGCCGTTGCCGGTGCCAAAGCCCGGCGGCTGCGGCGGCAACTCGCTGCGGGCGACTTCAGGCTTGGCGATGACCTCCGGCTTGTTGACGACGTCAGCCTTGGCGACGACGGCGCCGGAGGTTTCCGCGACTTCGGCACGCGCGCTGGAGATCGTGTTGGTGATCGGCGGTGCCGGCTGCGACGGGGCCGCGGAGGCGATCTTCACGGCGCCGGCCTTGACCTGAACCGTCTTTACCTTGACCGGCTTCATGGGTTCGGAGGAGCCCGGAATGATCGAGAGCGGCTGGCTCGAGATCACGCCATTGGTCAACGGCGCGGGTTCGACCTTGGATTCGACTACCTTGGGCTCCGGCTTGGCGGCCGGCGGCATGGCCGCGGTAGCGGCCGCAAGAGTGGCGAGGCGTGAGGCGGGGCGCGGCGCGGGCGCTTCGGGGGCGGGGGCTGCGGCGGCCTGGGCCTGCGGTGCTGCACGCGCTGGCGTGTCGGAGGCATCGGCGACGTCGGTGCTGGTGTCGGCGCCATTGCGCTCGGTGATGGCGGCCACGGTGCGGCTGCTGGCGCCCTTCTCGAGGTTCTCTGCGAGCAGGTTGCGCATGATGGCGTCGCGTGAGCCGCCGCTGCGGCCGCCCAGGACCACGCCGACCAGGAAGTGGTTGCCGCGGTGAATCGAGCTGACGAGATTGAAGCCGGAGGCGCGGGTATAGCCGGTCTTGATGCCGTCGACGCCCTCGACACTGCCGAGCAGGTGATTGTGGCCCGTGATCGTCCGGCCGCGGAAATTGAACGCCGTGGTCGAGAAGTAGCGATAGTAGCGCGGGAAGCGATCCTGGATCGCACGGCCAAGCGTGGCCTGGTCGCGCGCCGTCGTGTTCTGTTCGTCGTTGGGAAGGCCCGAGGCGTTGCGATAGACCGTCCTGGACATGCCGAGCGCACGCGCCTTGCGCGTCATCATCTGGGCGAAATCGTCCTCGGTGCCGCCGATATATTCGGCGATGACGACCGCGGCGTCGTTGGCGGAACGGGTGACGAGGCCCTTGATCGCGTCCTCGACCCGGATGGTCTGGCCGGGGCGCAAGCCCAGCTTGGTGGGATCCTGGTCGGCAGCGTGTTCGGATACGGGCATCTCGGTGTCGAGCTTGACCTTGCCGGACTCCAGACGCTCGAACAGCAAATAGAGTGTCATGATCTTGGTGAGCGAAGCGGGGTGACGAATCCCGTCGGGGCTCGTCGCTTGCAGCGTCGTGCCGGAATTGCCGTCGACGATGATCGAGGCGAATTGCGGGCTATAGCTCTCGCCGGAGTCGCGATGCACGCGGTGCGCATAATGCCTGCCGCGATGGCGCCGCGCCTCGGCAGCATCGGTCGTGAAGATGACTGCGGTGGTGACTGTAAGAAGCCCGAAAACCCCAGCCCGCGCCAAGCGCGAGGATGACCAGTTCTTACGAAGCATGAAACCCCGTCCCCGTTTCTGACTTGATCACCGGTTCGTTAGGCAAAATTGTGCCCTCCAGATCCGGGACCATGACCTGCTTAAGCCGCCAATCCGCCGGCGCTCATCGCCGGCAATCGAGGCTCAAACCGCTGTTCTGGCTAAGGCGATGTTCGCAAACGGCTTTTGACCGCCTGTCGGAAGCTGAACACGTCCAGGGAATCAGGGTAGGGGCGGCCGGTTTCCAAAAGCTTAAGGAACCCTTGCGTAGATATCCGGGAATCATCTCAAGTTGCACGTATTATTGTGCGTCGCACAAAGATTCTTGACTTTTTTGTGCGTTGCACTATTTGTGGGCAGCGTCAGGCGGCCCCAAGGAGAGAACCAAGACTTGAGATATCCAAGGCTTGAGAAATCTAAGGCTTCCGGACGAGAGCCAGGGAAAAAAGGATTCCATGATGTTCAAGGTTGAAGACTTTCAGAACTACGGGAAAGAGCAGTTCGAGCAGTGCGTCGCCTCTGCGAGCTCGGTGCAGCACGGCCTCCAGGCGATCGCCAGCGCCTATGGCGACTACACCAAGAAGTCGTTCGAGGACACCAAGTCCTTCGTTGAGAAGCTTTCCGGCGTGAAGTCGCTGGACAAGGCGCTGGAAGCGCAGACCGATTTCGCACGCTCCGCCTACGAGACCTTCGTTGCGGAATCGCAGAAGATCGCCGGCCTCTACAACGACCTCGCCAAGCAGGCGTTCAAGCCGGTCGAGACCATCGTCTCGAAGTTCACCCCGGCCGCTCACTAACACTTCGTCAAGTCTTGGAATCGGAAGAGCCCGGCTGGTTCAGCCGGGCTTTTTTCGTGGGTGGGTTCGCGTGGGCTATTGCGAGACCCTGAGCTTGCTGAGCGCGGTATCGATCGTGTTGAAGGTCGTCACAATCTGAGGCGAGCTGGTCAGCATGCAGAACTTGCCGAGCTGCTCGCGCAGTCCCGCAGAACGGTGTCGGATCGTCGTCGACTGGAATTGTCGAAACCGTCGAGCTGTTGCTTGCGCACACTGGCTTGATGATCGCTGCGGTTCATGACATCGCCAGCGAGGTGCTTTGTCGGTGAAGAGCGGGCTGGTTAATTCGACCGTAGAAAACCGGAGGTGTGTTCGGTCCGCGGCCGCCAGGGGATTCACGCCGGGTTCCTGCCGATCGGATTTTTTTGTCAAATGGGTCCGGATTGATTAACCTTGGTCAGGATCGCCAGTGACCGGGAATCGGGACCGCTGCGGCCGCATTGGTCGAGCCTTTGCACGCTTGCGGCGGGTCGGGGGCAGGCCCATATTCCTTGATGCCGTTCCGGTGAGGACCGGACCGGTCGGGAGCGGCGATCGAACAAGACGGCTCGCCTATGCGAGGCTCCGACGACGGAGCAGCGCGGCGGGCTGCCATACGCTTCCGTGGGGATTTTGAACGCCTGTGCCATGCCGCAACTAACTTCCAGCCTCGATCTGCCCACGTCAGCCGTCGCCTATGCTCCGCGGATGAGCAATGACGAGAACCGTTCTAATGGTCCGTCCGGCCCGAGCACCTCGGTCATCACCAAGGTCAAGCCCAAGACCAAGCGACCCAACCTTTACCGGGTGCTGATCCTGAACGACGACTACACTCCGATGGAGTTCGTGGTTCTCGTGCTGGAGAAGTTCTTCAACAAGGACATCGAGGCAGCGACCAAGATCATGCTGCATGTCCACCATCATGGCATCGGCGAATGCGGCGTCTTCACCTACGAGATCGCCGAGACCAAGGTCACACAGGTGATGGATTTTGCCCGCAAGCACCAGCACCCGCTGCAATGCGTGATGGAAAAGAAGTAGGCGCCTCCCGAGTCCTGGGGTCACCTCCGCCCAAATCGGAACGGGTTTTGCATCGAAAATACCGCGCATGAGTCCTGTGTCGCGGAACCGCTCTTTCGCCGCGATCTTGTATAACTATATGTGACAAAGGTTGTTGTTGCCTGACCGGGCGATGGCGATCATGATGGTGGGGGCCACAGAGGACGCGAATGCCGACTTTTTCTCAAAGCCTTGAACAATCCCTGCATCGTGCGCTGGCGATCGCAAATGAGCGTCACCACCAATACGCGACGCTCGAACATCTGCTGCTGTCGCTGATCGATGACTCCGACGCAGCAGCCGTCATGCGGGCCTGCAGCGTCGATCTCGACAAGCTGCGCACCAGTCTCGTCAACTATCTTGAGACCGAATTCGAAAATCTGGTGACGGACGGAGCCGACGACGCCAAGCCGACGGCCGGTTTCCAGCGCGTGATCCAGCGCGCCGTGATTCACGTGCAGTCATCCGGTCGTGAGGAAGTGACCGGTGCGAACGTTCTGATCGCGATCTTCGCCGAGCGCGAGAGCCACGCCGCGTATTTCCTGCAAGAGCAGGACATGACGCGCTACGACGCGGTCAACTACATCAGCCACGGCATCGCCAAGCGGCCGGGCGTCTCGGAGGCGCGCCCCGTTCGCGGCGTCGACGAGGAAACCGAGACAAAGGGCAACGAGGACTCCAAGAAAAAAGGCGAGGCGCTCGAGACCTACTGCGTCAATCTCAACAAGAAGGCGCGCGACGGCAAGATCGATCCGGTGATCGGCCGCAATTCCGAGATCAACCGCGCCATCCAGGTGCTCTGCCGCCGGCAGAAGAACAACCCGTTGTTCGTGGGCGAGGCCGGTGTCGGCAAGACCGCGATCGCGGAAGGCCTTGCAAAGCGCATCGTCGACAGCGAGGTGCCGGAGGTTCTGGCGGCGGCAACCGTGTTCTCGCTCGACATGGGCACGCTGCTCGCCGGCACGCGCTATCGCGGCGACTTCGAGGAACGCCTGAAGCAGGTGCTGAAGGAGCTCGAGGCGCATCCCAACGCCATCCTGTTCATCGACGAGATCCACACCGTGATCGGTGCGGGTGCGACGTCGGGCGGCGCGATGGACGCCTCGAACCTGCTCAAGCCGGCACTCGCCTCGGGCACTATCCGCTGCATGGGCTCGACCACCTACAAGGAATACCGTCAGCATTTCGAGAAGGACCGCGCGCTGGTGCGGCGCTTCCAGAAGATCGACATCAACGAGCCGACGGTTGAGGACGCGATCGCGATCCTCAAGGGGCTGAAGCCGTACTTCGAGGACTACCACCGGCTGAAATACACCAACGAGGCCATTGAGGCCGCGGTGCAGCTCTCCTCGCGCTACATCCACGACCGCAAGCTGCCGGACAAGGCGATCGACGTGATCGACGAATCCGGTGCGGCGCAGATGCTGGTTGCCGAGAACAAGCGCAAGAAGACGATCGGCATCAAGGAGATCGAGACCACGATCGCCTCGATGGCGCGGATCCCACCGAAGAGCGTGTCGAAGGACGATGCCGAGGTGCTCAAGCATCTCGAGCAGACCTTGAAACGCGTCGTGTTCGGGCAGGACAAGGCGATCGAGTCGCTGTCCGCCTCGATCAAGCTGGCGCGTGCCGGCCTGCGCGAACCGGAGAAGCCGATCGGCTGCTACCTGTTCTCAGGGCCCACAGGCGTCGGCAAGACCGAAGTCGCAAAGCAGCTTGCCTCCAGCCTCGGCGTCGAGCTGTTGCGCTTCGATATGTCCGAATACATGGAGCGGCACACCGTGTCGCGCCTGATCGGCGCGCCTCCCGGCTATGTCGGCTTCGACCAGGGCGGTCTGCTCACCGACGGCGTCGACCAGCATCCGCATTGCGTGGTGTTGCTCGACGAGATCGAGAAGGCGCACCCCGATCTCTACAACGTGCTGCTCCAGATCATGGACCACGGCCGGCTCACCGATCACAATGGCAAGCAGGTCAACTTCCGCAACGTGATCCTGATCATGACCACGAATGCCGGCGCGGCCGACCTTGCCAGGCAGGCCTTCGGCTTCACCCGCTCCAAGCGGGAAGGCGACGACCACGAGGCGATCAACCGGCAGTTCGCGCCGGAGTTCCGCAATCGTCTCGACGCCATCGTCTCCTTCGCCCATCTCAATGCCGATGTGATCGGCATGGTGGTGGAGAAGTTCGTGCTCCAGCTCGAGGCCCAGCTCGGCGACCGCGACGTCACGATCGAGCTCTCCGAGGAGGCCAAGGCCTGGCTGATCAAGCACGGCTATGACGAGCAGATGGGCGCGCGGCCGATGGCCCGCGTGATCCAGGAGCACATCAAGAAGCCGCTCGCCGACGAGGTCCTGTTCGGCAAGCTCAAGGGCGGCGGCCATGTCCGCGTCGTGCTGGTCAAGGACGAGGCCGACGCCGAGAAGGACAAGATTGGCTTCGAGTTCGTCGAGGGCCCGGTCACGCCGAAGCAGGAGAAGCTGCCCGGCACCCGCAAGCGCCCGCCGTCAGGCAAGTCCAAGCCGGGCGGTCCCGGCGGCCCCTCCAAGGGGCCGACCTCCAAGGGGCCGCTGGTCAAGGTTTGATCGGGAGCGTCATGAATTGAAAAAGGCCGGCTGAAGAGCCGGCCTTTTTTGTCGATCTGCGGAGCAGGCTTAGGTGCCGGCTTCGGGCGCCTTCGGCGGACGCGGCTTTCTCGCAGCCGGCGCCGGCGCGCGCGGCGGCGGAGCCGAAGGCTGCATCGTGACGATGACTGGATTGGGCTTGTGGTCGGTTGCCGCGCCCGTTACCGCGTCGACGCCCATGCCCACGACACCTCCCAGCAGCAGATTGCCGGCAAAGCCGGCGGCTCCGGTGCCCGGGATGTCGCGTTGCAGCTGGACCACCTGTGACTCGTAACCCGGCTTCTGGAAGGTGATGGAAATATCGGCGTTGCGCTTGGCAACGACCGAGCATGGCGTGGTGCAGGTGGTCGGCACGTCAAGTCCCGAAACAACCGCCTCGGCGCCGGATGGTGTTGATGAAATGGCGATGTTTTCCGTCGTGCCGCGCGTGACCGACGCGCAGCCGCCCAGCATGACGCCGAGCGCCACAATTCCAAATATTCGCATGAAATGCCCCTAAAATCCCCGCCGCAAATCAAGCGCAACCAGTGCGCGAGGGCAAGTGGCAGGCATGCCAAATGGTTAAGCCACGCACAGGTTGTGCGGCGGACGCGCGGGCAGGGTGGGATGAAGCGGCGAATGCTGCCGTAGCCGTCCCCCGGGCGCAGCAGGACATCAAGCCCGCGTCGCGGCTCGCTCCAAAGTCGCGGCTCGGCTCGGCGGCAGGCGCACGAAGAGGACGACATTGCCGAGGCCAACGAGTGCCAATCCGGTGATCGACCAGGGCGACCAGGGGTAGGCCTCGAAGGCGCTGGAGACGGCGAGCGCGACCACGGGGTAGAGCACCGTCACATAAGCGGCGCGATCGGCACCCAACCGCGCCACCAGCGAGAGATAGGCGAGAAACGCCGCGATCGTGCCGATCACCGCGAGATAGAGCAGGCTGAGGAGGTAGGTGGGCGAGGGGTCGATCACGAAGGCTGCGCCTTGTGCCAGACAGAAGAGAGCGAGGAAGACCGTGCCCCACGTCATGGCCCGGGCGACGGCGTTGGGAAGGTTCGTCCCGTTCGCCGTGGCACGCAAGGAGGCGAAATTGCCGAGCGAGAAGACAAGCGCCGCGGCGAGCTGCAGCGCAACGCCGAGCGCCGTGCCGGCATCGACCGCAACGCCCGCGAACGCCTCGCCGAAAAGGAGGATGATGCCGACCATTCCCAGCAAACCGGCGCTGAGGATGCGCCGGCTCGGGCGCTCGCCCCGGAAGAGCCATTGGTTGAGCGGATTGAATATCGTGACCGTCGTGAAGATGACGGAGGCGACGCCGCTCGCGACATGGCCGATCGCGGCATAGGTGAGGATATAGTTGACGCAGAAGAGGCAGATGCCCATGGCCGCGAACCAGCCATGCTGCTGCAAGTCGACGCGCTGCAACCGCCCTGTTGCCGCAAGGCCAGCCCACATCAAGGCCGTCGCGAGAGCGAAACGCCAAAGGATCGAGATTTCCGGAGCGACGATCCCGAGCTGCAGCTTGATCGCGAACCAGGTGAAGCCCCAGGCAAGGACGACGGTGATGAAGAGCAGAGCGGTCATGGCACTCGATCGTTGGAGTCCGCGATCCCTAGTCCGGCTCTTGCTAGCTTGTCTGTCGCAACGCTGCCTGTTCTTGTCAGGATCTTGCTCCAAAAGCGCGGCGTCCGAGGCGCCTGACGTTGTGGCGCGATGGCTCTTTTGCTCTAATCGGACGCGTCTTCAACCGCCATACGGCTAGCGATGTCCGGTCTCCAGGGATTCACCGTCTTCGACTGCCTCAAGGGTGCCCATGTGTCGTTGCGGAGCGCCGTCGCGCTCGGCGGCGGCCTGGCGGTGGCATTGTGGGAGCGCGACGAGACGGCCTTCACGCGCTACGCCGCGCCCAACCATCACACGATTAGCCTTTATCTGCGTGGCGGCGAAGGCATCTATCGTCGTCGCGACGGGGAGCGCATCGGCAGTCACGGCGCCGGCAGCCTCTGCACCATGCCGCGCGGTCTCACCAGCGATTGGGACGTCAGCGGTCCCATCGCCATGTTCCACCTTTATGTCGCGCGCGCGGCCTTCGAGCGCGCCGCCGTGGAGGCGCTTCACGCCGATCCTGCCGCCATCGACCTGCGCGATGAGACGTATTTTCGCGATCCCCACATCGAGACGTTGATACGCCAGGCCATGCTGCCTCTTGCCTGGGATGAGCCGGCGGAGCGGGTGACGCTTGGCCATGCCGCGCAGACGCTCCTTGCCTATGTGGTCGCGCGCCTCACCACGCGTGGTCCGGCAGCGCTGCGGACGCGTGGCGGTATCCCGCCGGCGCGACTGCGACGCATCACCGACTTTGTCGAAACCCATCTCGACCGGCCACTCGGCATCGAGGATCTTGCTGGGGTCGCCGAGCTCAGCCCGTATTATTTCGCGCGCATGTTCAAGCGTGCCACGGGTGAAACCCCGCACGGCTTTGTTTTACGCCGTCGTATCGAGCGCGCGAAGCAACTGTTGGCGACAGTCGATATTCCACTTGCCGAGGTCGCGCTCGCCTGCGGGTTCAGCAGCCAGAGTCACTTCACGCAGCGCTTCCGTGCCTTGAGTGGCATGACGCCGCGCCAATACACGCGCATGCTGAAAGGTTGAGCCGAAGTGGAGAGGCTGCTACCAGCGCGCCGTCGCCTTGCCGAAGACGTAGAGCGTGATCAGACCCGCAGTGACCGCCGTCGAGAAGATCAGGACATTGCGATCCCAATCGATCCGCGTCCTGTCCTCTCGGTTGAGCCGGAGGGCGGTGAACAGTGCCTTCATGGCAAATCGGCGCATCGACGATCCTCGCGCGTGCACCATGGCACGTTCGGGAAACCTCGGCTTGACGCACGTCAATGCGTGACGCGCAACCGTGCGAAACGACCGGCTGCACGCGATATCAGCTAGCCGCCCCAATTCTTGTAGGGGCTGTCATACGTCGCATCGGGTTGATAGCTCGGCGCGTACAGATAGGGGGCCGGCGCCCGAGGCGGCGCATAGCCATAGCTCGACATGGGATCCCTGAACACGCGAGCGGCAGGGTCAACGGCATAGTGCCGGTGCGTGTGATGCACCGGCGCGGCGTTGGCAGCACTCGACAACGCGATCAGAAGGCTCAAAAGCAAGATGGGACGCATTGCGTTCTCCCCGATGGAACCTGCCACCAAGCATAGGTGAGGCTCGCCTCGCGGCGCCGCAATCTCCCGCGGCTTCACGATCGGTCACATCGGCGGCATCGCGCGCGACGCTCGTATTGGATAAATTGCGTCGGTCCGCGAGGCGTCGAAAACGGCGGGGATCTGTGGTGGCTCCTCCGAGCGCGTCGGATCGGCCTAGCGCTTGCCGAACCATTCCTCGTGAATCCGCTGATACGCGTCGCTCTCGCGCAGTGCGAGAAGCGCTTCGTTCACGTGCTTGCGCAGCGGGCTGCCGGTCGGAAAGACGATGCCGTAGTCTTCCCGATGGAAGACACTGCCGACGGTCCGTGCCAATCCTCTGCCGTCGTGGGTTGTGTAATAAAGCAGCGCAGGTGAATCGAAGACGACCGCGTCGACCTCCTGGTCCAGCAGGGCCTTGTAGAGGTCATCGACTTTATCGAATTCGCGGACCTCGGCCTTGACCTCGTTCAGATAGAGTGTGGCCGTGCTTCCCCGTGTCGTGCCGACGCGCTTGCCGACGAGATCCTGCGGACTGTTGATCGGTCCCCTGATCTGCTGGACCGTCAGCGATGCCGTCAGTTGCGCCGTATAGAAGGCTACGAAGACCACGCCCGTGAACATCCACAACACGGCGACGATGCGAGCGATCCAGTGCCGGGGCATTTGATCCGCCTGGGTCGCCAGCGTGCCTGCAGCCCAAAACATCGCATGGAAGATTCCCGGAAAATACCGGCTGGTTGGGATGATTCCGTTATGATGATGTCGCTCCACCAGGAAAATCAGATGCGCCGGAATGAGGATCAGGAGCAGCGCAATGCCAAGCCAGATCAGGAGAGTGCGGGAGAAGAAGAGCTCCACGAACTCGAGCAGCGGATTCGGCTCGACATTGGCGGCGGTACCGCGCACCAGGATCTGCAGTCCCGAATTCAGGATCGGTTGGGAGAAGTCGAACCTGTTCTCCCGCTCGGATGTGATCGAGATGGCTGCGATTCCGAGATCTGCCCGCCCGCTTTCCACGGCCGCAAGCAACTCAGCGACGTCGGGCGTGATGACGTACTCGGTCTCGCGATGCAGCCGCTCCGCAATGCCGTTCCAGAGCTCAACGCTGAAGCCGCTCAGGGTGCCGTTCTTCTCGATGACCAAGGGAGGCACTATTCGAGTCGCGACCCGGAGCTTGGTGGTCTCCAGCTTGGTGGTCCCCTCCTGGGCCATGGAGCCGGAGGTGCAGACAAAAAGTGCCAACGCCAGCGCAGCGCTGCGCACGAGCGTCAGGATCAGCCGGACGGTCCTTGTGCGAAAACGGACCGCAAGATTGGCGCAAAGCATCAAATCATTTCCAGTCTAGTGCGGCAATTGGCTCTGCCGGAAGTCGCGCGGCGACATTCCGAAATGCTCGCGAAAGACGCGACCGAAATGCGAAAGGTCGTTGAAGCCCCAGGCGAACGCAATCTCGCCGACCTGACGGCCTGCGAGCGCGGGCGAGGCGAGATCGCGCCTGCATTGGGCAAGCCGCTCTGCGAGCACATAGCGCTGGAATGAGGTGTGCTCCCGGCTGAGGAGATCGTTGACATAGCGCGGCGAGATGCCCAGCGCGGCTGCGGTATCCGACAACGACAGATCGGGCTCGGCGAGATGACTGCGGATATGCATCTTCAGCCGGTAGAGTAGGGCCGAGCGATGCGTCGAGGAGGGCAGTGACGTCTTGCCGAGCCGTTCGCTCAGCGCCATGGCGACGAGATCGACCGCCTGCTCGGAGAGCGCGACGGCATGCTGCGGATCAATCTGATCGGCGGTGTGGCAAAGCTTGAAGATGAAATCGTAAGCGAGCATTTGCAGCGGTGCGTCGCCGAACGATATCGCCGTTAGAGCCTCGGTGGCTCCGAGGCGCCGCTGTAGCATTTCGCGTGGCACCTTGAAGATGGTCTGCGTGAAGGCGTGATCGAACTTCAGCTCATAGGGCCGTGTGGTGTCGTAGAGGGCGAATTCGCCGGGATGGATCACGGTCTCGCGGCCATCCTGCACCACGCCGCCGACGCCCTGATTGCCCAGCGCGATCAGGACGAAGTCGAGATCCGAGCGGGCGATCCGTGACGGCGTGCGGAAGACGTGCTGACGGTCCGAGCAGACATCCGAACAGACCGCGCGCCCAAGGGAGGCTTGTGTCACCGAGCCGCGGAAGGCGCTGCCGAGATCCGACTTGCAGTCGAGCTCGACGAAGACGTCGCAGACGATGTCCTGCCAGAGCGCCAGGCGCCGGTGGCCGGGGCTGCCGTCCGTCGTGAACTGGATGGTCATCGGCAGGCCTTCCTTTCACATACCACGCCGTCGTCCCGGTCGAATTTTCATGCCATGGCGGTCGAGCAGGCGTCGTCCGGCCGTGGCTCAATAGACTGCGTCGGAAGATTGCATCGGACTTGGGCCTTCGATCAACTGGAAAGCGGCCCTGTCCCAGGGAGCATGGAGGCGGGAATGGGCATCGAACATCCGAAATACAGGGTCGCGGTGGTGCAGGCGGCGCCGGCCTGGCTCGACCTTGATGCGTCGGTCGACAAGTCGATCGCGCTGATCGAGGAGGCCGCAGGAAAGGGTGCGAAGCTAATCGCTTTCCCGGAGGTGTTCATCCCCGGATACCCCTGGCATATCTGGCTGGACTCGCCGGCCTGGTCGATCGGCCGCGGCTTCGTGCAGCGCTATTTCGACAATTCGCTCGCCTACGACAGCCCGCAGGCCGAAAAGCTGCGGCAGGCCGTGCGCAGAGCCGGCCTGACCGCGGTCATCGGGCTCTCCGAGCGCGACGGCGGCAGCCTCTACATCGCGCAATGGCTGATCGGACCTGATGGCGAGACCATTGCAAAGCGTCGCAAGCTGAGGCCGACCCACGCCGAGCGCACCGTCTATGGCGAAGGCGACGGCAGCGATCTTGCCGTCCACGACCGCTCCGACATCGGACGGCTCGGCGCGCTGTGCTGCTGGGAGCATCTCCAGCCGCTGTCGAAATACGCGATGTACGCCCAGAACGAGCAGGTGCATGTGGCGTCCTGGCCGAGCTTCTCGCTCTATGATCCTTTCGCGCCCGCCTTGGGAGCAGAGGTGAACAACGCCGCGTCGCGCGTCTATGCGGTGGAGGGCTCGTGCTTCGTGCTTGCGCCTTGCGCGACCGTCTCTCAGGCGATGATCGATGAGCTCTGCGACCGGCCGGACAAGCATGCGCTGTTGCATGCCGGTGGCGGCTTTGCCGCGATCTACGGCCCCGACGGCAGCCAGATCGGCGACAAGCTGGCGCCGGATCAGGAAGGGCTTCTGGTCGCAGAGATCGATCTCGGCGCCATCGGCGTCGCCAAGAACGCCGCCGATCCGGCCGGGCACTATTCGCGGCCCGACGTGACGCGGCTCTTGCTCAACAAGAGGCCGTATAAGCGGGTCGAGCAGTTCGCGCTGCCGGTCGACAGCGTCGAGCCTGCGGATATCGCGGCGGCAGCGAGCTGACCGGCGGATCGCGATCGTCAGTGCCTGACGTTCACGCGGCGCGCGTCGCGCAATGGGCGAGCAGCTCGGGATGCGCGGCGCAGATATGATGCGCCCCGGCCTCCCTGAGCTCAGCCTCGCTGCCATAGCCATAGAGCACGCCGATGGACGTCATGCCGTTCCTCCGGGCGCCGACCACGTCGTGGCTGCGGTCGCCGATCATGACAGCCGTTTGCGGATCGACCCTGGCGGTGTCGAGCGCGTAAGCCAGGAGGTCGCCCTTGTCGACGCGCGTGCCGTCGAGCTCGGATCCGAACACCTGCTCGAAATAACGCTTGAGGCCGAAATGATCGACGATCCGGGTCGCGTACACCGCCGGCTTGCTGGTCGCCACGAACATGCGCGCACCCGTCGCAGAGAGCGCGGACAGGGTCTCCTCGATCCCGGAATACGCCTCGTTCTCGAACAGACCGATATCGGCAAAGCGCTCGCGATAGAGCAGCAGCGCCCGGTCGGCGAGCTCGTCGGTTCCGGTGAGCTTCTTGAGGCTCGCATGCAGCGGCGGCCCGATGCACCAGGTCAAATCGTCTTCGCTCGGGACGTGCTGTCCGAGCCGTTCCAGCGCATACTGGATCGAGCGGGTGATCCCCGGCTTCGGATCGGTCAGCGTGCCGTCGAGATCAAAATAGATTGTTGCCATTCCGCCCCGGCCTGCGTTGATTATGCCGCCAGTTGCTAGTTGGCTTGGCCTTGGAGTTCAAGTGCCTTGGAGTTCAAGTGCCTTGAAGTTCAAGGGCCTTGGAGTTCAAGCCGATCTGCCCGATATCGCCGGTACCTGCCAATGACACGAGCCCGATATGCGCTCTGCCAGGCCGCCGCCTCGCTGTTCTTGGTTGCGCCGGCGGCGGCCTGGGACAATTCGCCAGCGAAGACTGACGTCGCCGTGCCGAGCGTCGAGGAGCTCGCGATGCCGCCGGCAAAGCCCGCGGAGGCGGCGCGCGAGAGCGACACGCGGGAATCGATCTGCCTGATCATCGAGGCGGCGGCGCGCGATGCCAGCCTGCCGCTCGAATTCTTTGCCCGCGTGATCTGGCAGGAGAGCCGGTTCCAGAGCGACGCGGTCGGCCCGGTGACGCGCAGCGGTGAGCGCGCGCAGGGCATCGCGCAGTTCATGCCGGGCACCGCGAGCGAGCGCGGGCTGCTTGATCCCTTCAATCCGGTGCAGGCGCTGCCGAAATCGGCGGAATTCCTGAACGAGCTGCGCAGCCAGTTCGGCAATCTCGGGCTTGCGGCGGCCGCCTACAATGCCGGTCCCCGCCGCGTGCTGGAGTGGCTCGCCGGCACCGGCGGCATGCCCGAGCAGACGCGCAACTACGTCGTCGCCATCACCGGCTCGACAGTCGAGGACTGGAAGGCGGCCGGGCGCGGCGGCAAGACGCTGCAAAGCTCACCGCCGACGAGCTGCCGCGAACTGATGGCGCTGCTCAAGCGCGCGCCCAACCCGTTCGTCGCCGGGCTCGAGCAGCACGTCGAGCTTGCCGCCGCGAAGATCTGGGGCGTGCAGCTCGCCGCCGGCTTCGACCGCAACAAGGCGCTCGCGATGTATTCCCGCGCGGTCACGCGCCTGAGCTCGGTGGTCGGCGATCGCGACCCGAGCTTGCTTTCCTCGGTGATGCGCAGCCGCGGCACCCACACCTTCTATCAGGTGCGCATCGGTGCCGATACGCGGCCAGAGGCGGATGATCTCTGCAACCGCATCCGTAGAGCCGGCGGTGCCTGCTTCGTGCTGAAGAACAGGGGCGTTACGGGGTAGGGGCTTCCGGGTCGCGCTCGGAATGACGGGCGGTTGGTGCGCGTGCATGCCAGCCCCGCCGCCTGGTTCCTTGACGTGACGCTTCGTATTGCCCGTTATGCAGGCACGATTCCTCTCCCGACCAAGTCTCTCCGTGGCGCTTCCTCCGCTCGATTCACCTGAATGGCACAGTGCCTTCCGCGCTTTTGCGTGGGGGCTGCGCTCGATCACGCAGACCATCCTCACCGTCGTGCTGTTCGTGACCTATCTCGGCATCGGGGCGCTCGCCCACGACACGCATTTCAGCCTGGCGTGGGCGCTGGCCTCGACGCTGTTCGTCTGGGCGGGGCCGGCGCAGATCATCCTGATCACCACGCTTGGCTCCGGGGCGACCATCATCCAGTCGGCGATCGCCGTTACGGTCAGCGCCATCCGGCTGTTTCCGATGGTGGTGTCGGTCCTGCCGCTGATGCGCACGCCGACGACAAAACGGCGCGAAATGATCTTCGCGGCGCATCTCACCGCCGTGACACTGTGGGTCGAATGCCATCGCTTCCTGCCGCAGGTGCCGCGCGAGCGACGCATTGCCTTCGTCCACGGGCTCGGCTGCGGCCTGGTCTCGGTGTGCCTGACTGCCAATACGGTCGGCTATTTCCTCGCCGCCAACCTCACGCAGACGCTGGGCGCGGCGATCCTGCTGCTCACGCCGTTGTCGTTCCTGTTCTCGACCGCGCGCAACAGCCGCGAGATCGCCGACGTCGTCGCGCTGGTGCTCGGGCTCGTGCTCTATCCGCTGGCCGCGAAGATGAACAGCGGCCTCGACATCCTCGTCAGCGGTGTCGTGGCGGGCACCATCGCCTATGGCGTTCATCTTTGGCGGGAGGCGCGCACATGAGTGCCTTCATCGGCGATTGGCATGCGCTTGCCGTGCTGTTCGTGGCCGGCGTTATTCCCAACCAGATATGGCGCATGCTGGGCCTGTGGTTCGGCGGCGGCATCGACGAGGGCTCGGAGCTTCTGGTCTGGGTGAGGGCGGTGGCGACCGCGATCCTGGCCGGCGTCATCGCCCAGATCGTGGTCCAGCCGCCGGGCGCGCTCGCCAGCGTGCCGGACGTGCTACGCTATGGCGCGGTGGTTGCGGGCTTCATCGTCTTCATGCTGACACGCCGCTCGATCTTTGCCGGCGTCGTCACCGGCGAGCTGTTCATGCTGGCCGGCAGGTGGTGGCTGGGGTAGCTGCTGCTCCTCATGGTGAGGAGGCCGCGGAGCGGCCGTCTCGAACCATGCAGCCCCGGCTGGTGGCCTTCATCCTTCGAGACGCGCGTTCCGCGCTCCTCAGGATGAGGGGAGAGAGCCGTGTTTGCCGCAGCGCGCTGATCGGTTAGACTCTGCTCGAACAGCAAGGAACAGAAAAATGGTTCGCGAAAATGAGCTCCGCGAAGGCGAGGTCGCGATCGAGCTGCCGGCGACGCAGGACGCCGGCCTGGTCTTCATCGGCCGGATCCGCACGCCCTGGACCTCGCGGCTGGAGACGCCGCGGCAGGGGCGGCATGACGGCCCCGTGTGCCGGCTGGAGATTTTTGAGCCCTTCGTGCCGGCGATCAAGGGCGTCGATTTCTACAGCAATCTCGAAGTGCTCTACTGGCTCGACCGGTCGCGTCGCGACATCATCCTGCAGAGCCCGAAGAACAACGAAAAGACCCGCGGCACGTTTTCGCTGCGTTCGCCGGTGCGGCCCAATCCGATAGGCACCTCGATCGTCAAGCTGGTCGGCATCGAGGGCAACACCATCCTGGTGCGCGGCCTCGACTGCATCGACAACACGCCGCTGATCGACATCAAGCCGGACCGCTGCGAGTTCACGCCGCTTGCCGCGCCGCAGGCCGGGGATTTCGAGACGGAGTGACGGTCTCACCGTCGTCGTTGCCGAGGGGAAGGACCTAGCCCTTCAACGCCGCGATCAGCTTCGCCGTATGCTCTTCCAGCACCTTGCCGTCTTCCTTGCGGCTCGCCGGCGGCAGCAGTGCGACGCCGTCGTGGCGCGGCATCACGTGCATGTGCAGGTGAAACACGACCTGGCCGCCGGCGGGCTCGTTGAACTGCTGCACGGTGATGCCGTCGGCATCGAACGCCTTCATCGCGGCGGCAGCGATCCTGTGCGCGCCGCGCGCGACATGGGCGTAGTCGTCGGGCTTGATGTCGAGGATATTGCGGGCCGGGGCTTTCGGGATGACGAGCGTATGGCCGGGCGAGCGCGGCATGATGTCGAGGAACGCGAGCACGTGCTCGTCCTCGTAGACCTTGTAGCAGGGGAATTCGCCGCGCAGGATCTTTGCGAAGATATTGTTGGGATCGTAGGCGGTCATGCGGCAGCTCCTGAAGTTGCGGCCTTACTGTCATCACCTCGAAGAAGCCGTCAAGGCGCCTCTTCGGCGCCCTTGCGGAACGGGCCCAGATCGGCGAGCTCGCGGCCGGCTTCCGCGACATAGGCGCGCTCGCGCTTGAGGTAATCGTCGATGGCCCGGCGCAGGCCTGGATCGGCGATGAAATGCGCCGAATGCGTCGTTCGCGGCAGATACCCGCGCGCGATCTTGTGCTCGCCTTGCGCGCCGGCCTCGACATGCGTCAAGCCGTGTTTGATCGCAAAGTCGATGGCCTGGTAGTAGCAGACCTCGAAATGCAGGAACGGATGATGCTCGACCGCGCCCCAGTTGCGGCCGAACAGCGTGTCCGAGCCGATGAAGTTGATGGCGCCCGCAATCCAGCGGTGATTGCGGCGGGCCATCACCAACAGCACGTCGTTGCTCATGGTCTCGCCGATCAGCGAGAAGAATTCGCGCGTCAGATACGGGCGGCCCCATTTGCGCGAGCCCGTCTCCATGTAGAACTCGAAGAACGCGTCCCAGGCCTCCTCGGTGATGTCGCTTCCGGTGAGCCAGTGGATGCTGATGCCGGCGGCAAGCGCATCGCGCCGCTCGCGCTTGATCGATTTGCGGTGGCGCGAATTCAGGGTGGCGAGGAAGTCGTCGAAGGTCGCGAAGCCATCGTTGTGCCAGTGGAACTGCTGGTCGGTCCGTTGCAGGAAGCCGTGCTCGGCGAGCAGCTTCCATTCGGCCTCGCGCGCGAAGGTGACGTGGACCGAGGAGGCCTTGCTCACCCCACACAACGCGATCAGCCCGCTCGCCAGCGCGGAGGCAATGCGCTCGCGATCAACCCCGTCGCGGATCAGAAGGCGCGGGCCGGTTGCCGGTGTGAAGGGAACCGAGACCTGCAGCTTGGGATAGTAGCGCCCGCCAGCGCGCTGATAGGCGTCGGCCCAGCCGCGGTCGAAAACGTACTCGCCCTGCGAATGCGATTTCAGATAGCAGGGCACAACGCCTGCGACGCGGCCGTTGAGCTTGGCAACGAGATGCCGTGCTCCCCAGCCGGTCCGCGCAGTTGCTGAACCCGAATTCTCCGCTGCTGACAAAAAGGCATGGGAGACGAAGGGGTTATAGGCCGGTTTTGAGAGCGCGATGGAGGCGCCGGCCAGCCCGGATGAAGTTCCCGCGTCCTTGCCGTTGCAGACACGAGCAGGATTGGCGCAGGCGTCCCAACCCTCAGCGGAAACGTCGCCAATGGAAGGCACGGCCTCGAGCGTGATTTCGGATGATGCCATCGCGTGTCTTGAAGAACCCACTAGCCGAAGATCGTGCATTGCAGCAGCGACTTCAAGGGGGCAGGAACTCACACCGGGGGATGAATGCTCAGGTCCATCCACGTGTCGTCCTGGCGAAAGCCAGGATCCAGGGTGAGGTTGTGGCTTTCGCCAGGACGACGTTGGGAAGGCAGACTCCCTACGGCACGAACCCCTCAAAGATCATCTGGTCTGCATATTGTCCGGCCTGCGCCCGCTGTTCCGGCGTGCGCACGGTCCAGCCGAGCAGCGCGCAGCCGAACACGTTGCGCGCGATCCATGGCGCCGGCGCCGGCAGATGATCGACCTTGAAGGCGACGAAATGCGGCTGGGTCTGAACGCCGTGGCGCAAGTACAGCATGCCGTCGCGCTGTGCCTGCGTGAGCTTTGCCCAGTACTCGTCCTCATAGGTCCGCTGCGCCACGATACCGCGCGGGCGTGACGGCAACAGCTCCCGCAGCGCCAGCACCTGGTCGGGATCGAAGGACATGCCGACGGCGGGGCCGTCATAGGAGGCCAGCACCTCCGCCATCCGCTTCACGAGCTTGCGGTCGCCGCCAAAATGGCTCTTCACCTCGATCACCAGCGGAACCCGACCGGCGACCATGGCGCAGAGGTCGGACAACGACATCATCCGCTCGGGCGTGTCCTTGAACTTGACAGCCCTGAGCTCGGCCGCGGTCTTCTTGATCAGCTCGCCCTCGTCCTCGGTCAGGCGGCCGAGCGCATGGTCGTGATGCACCATGGCCTCGCCATCGGCGGAGAGCTGGATGTCGACCTCGATGGCGAAATTGCCCGCGATCGCAGCCTGCACGGCGCCCGGCATGTTCTCGACGATACCACGTGAGATGTCATGCAGGCCGCGGTGCGCGACCGGCCGCGCCGTCAGCCAATCCGGAGCACGCACGTCTGTTGCTCCCGGATCAGGCGACCTCGAACAGGCCTTCGACCTCGACCGCCGCGTCCGCCGGCAGCGAGGCGACGCCGACGGTGGTGCGGGCATGGCGGCCCTTGTCGCCGAAGGCAGCGACCATCAGGTCGGAGGCGCCGTTCAGCACCTTCGGCCCGTCGACGAAATCCGGCGCCGAGTTGATGAAGCCGCCGAGCCGCACGACGCGCACGACCTTGTCGAGATCGCCGAGCGCCGCCTTGACCTGCGCCAGCAAGTTGATGGCGCAGCCGCGCGCCGCCGCTGCACCCTCTTCGATGGAGACGCCGGCGCCCAGCTTGCCCTTGGCGATCAGCGTGCCGGTGGGATCGAAGCAGAGCTGGCCCGAAACGAAGAGGAGGTTGCCGGTCCGCACGAACGGCACGTAATTGGCCACGGGAGTGGGGGCCTCGTGCAGCTTGATGCCCTGTTCCGCCAGTTTCTGCTCGACCGTGCCCGCCATGTTCCGACCTCGATGTCATCTGGAAATTCTGCCCGGCCTCAAGCCGGCCGGCGCGCCTGTTTCGCCGATTGCGCGGTGACATGCAAGGCGGCGAGGCGATGGCCCGGACGCCCGGCAGGGTTGCATGTTTCCGAGGCAAGGCTGCGATTTTCTGGGAAAAAGCGCAACTTTCCGTGAAGCGGCCGCAGTTGCGACGCAATGCGCCGGTCATTAAAATGACGAATCTCGATTTCCCAAGGAATATTCATGGTGCACCTTTTCCGGACGTCGCTCGGTGTCATGGCGCTCGCGGTTGTGGCTGTTGGCGTTTCTGGCAGGGCTGAGGCCGCGAATGGTCCGTTCCTCTCGCATCAGGCCCTGTACGATTTAAGCCTGGTCAAGTCGCGTTCGAGTTCGATCAACAGCGCGCGCGGGCGCATCCTCTACAATTTCGCCGGCAATTCCTGCGAGGGCTACACGTCGGAATTCCGCCAGGTCTCCGAGCTCGACAGCGGTGAGGGCAAGGTCACGCTCAGCGACCTCCGCTCCAATTCCTGGGAGGACGCGGCCGGCAAAAGCTATCGCTTCAAGATCGAGACGCGAATGAACGACGTCGACTCGAGCCAGGTCGATGGATCGGCCGAGCGCGATGGCGACCACATCAACGTCAAATTGAAGCTGCCGGCGCCGAAGACTTTCACGCTCGACGGCAGGACGGTGTTTCCGACCGAGCAGATCCAGCGCATCATTGCCGCCGCCAAGGAGGGCAAGTCGCTGCTCGAGCTTTCCGTCTATGACGGCTCCGACAATGGCGAGAAGGTCTACAACACGCTGACCGTGATCGGGCAGCCGATCCCGGCCGACCGCGCGGCGTCCTCGCCCGATCCGTCGACAGCGGACGAGCACATGAAGTCGCTGACGCGCTGGCCGGTCACGGTCAGCTATTTCGATCGCGAAGCCCAGCAGAAAGAGGGGGAGCAGACCCCCGTCTACGCGATGTCGTTCGAGCTCTACGAAAACGGTGTCTCCCGCGCGCTGGTGCTCGACTACAACGATTTCGTCATCTCGGGCGCACTCGGCAAGTTCGACGTCAAGGATACGAAGCCGTGTAATTGACAAGCGTCATCATTCCGGGGGGCGCGAGATAGTCCAACCTTAATTCCTCATCCTGAGGAGCGCGGAACGCGCGTCTCGAAGGATGAAGGCCCCGCTGGTGGCCTCGCCCTTCGAGACGCGCGCGAAGAGCGCGCTCCTCAGGCTGAGGGTCCGGCACTTCGTCGCTTTGCTGTGTTCGCAATGACGGTCTGGCTTTGAGCTCTGTCCCCCGCTACGCTCCCTCCCAATCACAAACATCAGGGAGGCACACATGCCGAAAATCGACCATCTCCGCCCGAGCGGCCTGCACCACAACCCGGCCTATTCCCACGTCGTCACGGCCTCCGGCGCGCGCACGATCTACATCTCGGGGCAGGTCTCCGTGGACGAGGAGGGACGGGTGGTCGGCGAAGGCAATCTTGCAGCGCAGACGACGCAGGTGATGCAG
This sequence comes from Bradyrhizobium sp. UFLA05-112, assembly GCF_053572325.1. Taxonomy (NCBI): domain Bacteria; kingdom Pseudomonadati; phylum Pseudomonadota; class Alphaproteobacteria; order Hyphomicrobiales; family Nitrobacteraceae; genus Bradyrhizobium; species Bradyrhizobium sp. UFLA05-112. The sequence continues at coordinate 95,837 of NZ_JBANBK010000025.1, forward strand.
AATCTTGGTCTCGCGCTCAAGGCTACGGGTGCGACCTACGCCAACATCGTGAAGATCACGACCTTCGTGGTCGGCTACAAACCTGAACTCCGTCCGATCATCGGCAAGGCGCGCTCCGCCTTCTTCGAAGGCATGGACCCGCCGGCGAGCACGCTCGTCGGTGTCACGGCGCTCGCGGCGCCGGAATGGCTGATCGAGATCGAGGCGGTGGCGGTCGCGGATTGAGGCGCGATCGTAGATTGGCGCACGCGCTCAGAGGCGGTCGTGATCAATCGAGAAGCCGCGGCGTACTGGATGCCCGGTCGAGCCGGGGCATGACGCCGGTATGTGGGCAGGGACATGCTGTCCCTCACTCCTGCTCGGCCTTCTCCGGCCCGTCATAGGCAATCCCGCGGATCACGGCGGCGCTGCCGAACTTCTTGCGCAAGCCGTCGATGGCGCGTTCGGCGTGGGCGGCGCGCCGGTCGAGCATGTCGGTATCGTCGGCGGCCGAGCCCGTGCGGAGTGCGCTGACGCCGGCGCCCATGAGGCGGAAGGCGGTGCCGTCGATCTCCTTGGCCAGCATCTCGCGGCAGATCGAAAATATCTTTGCGGCAAGCTGCGTCGGCGCGTTGATCGACTGTGAGCGGGTGCGCTGGCGGAAGTCGGCGGTCTTCAGCTTCAACGTGATGGTCGAGCCTGCAAGCTCGCTGCTCTTGAGCCGTGACGAGGTCTTCTCGCAGAGCCGCCACAGGATCTTCTCGAGCGTCGCGAAGTCGCGGATGTCGCTCTCGAATGTAGTCTCGCTGGAAATCGTCTTGGCGCCGCGATCGGGCTCGACGCGGCGATCGTCGATGCCGCGCGCGAGCCGCCAGAGCCTGCGGCCATCGCTCGGAAACTGCCGCATCAGCTCGATCTCGTCGGCCTTCTGCAGGTCCGCGATGATGCGGAAGCCGCGCTGCACCAGCCGCTCTTGCGTCGCCGGTCCCACACCGAAGATGAAGCCGACCGGCTTGTCGGCCAGCATCACGCGCGCTTCCTCCTGGTCGAGGGTCGCAAAGCCGCGCGGCTTGTCGAGGTCGGAGGCGATCTTGGCCAGAAACTTGTTGCAGGAGAGCCCGACCGACACGGTGATGCCGATGTCACGTTCGACGTCGCGGGCAAAGCGCGCCAGCACCTTGGCCGGGATCATGCCGTGAACGCGCTCGGTGCCGGAGAGATCGAGAAATGCCTCGTCGATCGAGAGTGGTTCGACCAGTGGCGTCAGCGCCTGCATGGCGTGGCGCACCTCGCGGCCGACGCGGACGTATTTGGCCATGTCCGGCCGGATCACCGTCGCGTGCGGGCAGGCTTCCAGCGCTTTGAACATCGGCATGGCCGAGCGCACGCCAAAAGTGCGCGCGATGTAGCAGGCGGCCGACACTACGCCGCGTTTTCCCCCGCCGATGATCACGGGCTTGTCGGCGATGTCGGGATTGTCGCGCTTCTCGACCGTCGCGTAGAACGCGTCGCAGTCGATATGGGCGATGGTCAGCGCGGCGAGCGCGCGGTGGCGGGCGAGGCGCGGGGAACCGCAGGCGGAACAGCGCCGTGCGGTCACGCCCTGGTCGGCCAGACAATCCCGGCAGAAGCAGCGGGGCCCGGCCGCCTCAGGAGTGGTCACGGCACGTCACGCTCCCAATGCGGGTCACCCAGCGCATCTCCAAGGACTTGCCGGGCCGCGGCAATGTTGGTCGGATGGAGCTCCGAGGCGCCCGCAAAGGCCTTCACGGTCGCGTCATCGCGCAGCACGAAATCGAGCACGCTGATCAGGAAATTGGGGTCGGAGGCCGCGTTCCGCAGCGTCTCCGGCCCGATGCCTGTCTCGGCCAGAAACAGGCCCAGCCGCTCGGGATCGCCGGCGACGAAGGATAAGGCTTGAATCGCAACGATTTCAGCTACTTCGCGGGGGTTTTGAACAGGCTTTTTCAAGCGGACGATTTGCCTTTCCGTTAACTTTCGGGCTCTAATTTGGAATCATCATGCCCGAGTCTAGTAAGCCCAGACAAGCAACTGGAAACCACATCGCGGAAAGTTGGCCCCCGGGTTTAACGAAACTAGAGCGAATCTGAGGCTAGTTTGAATCCAGTTTTCGAAGCGCCCGCGGAAGGCGCCTGAGGCGTCAGATGTCGAACAGGTCTCCTGACAATTGGGAGGGACGGGATGGCTAAGACCGTCCTGATCGTGGAGGACAACGAGCTCAACATGAAGCTCTTTCGCGACCTGTTGGAGGCGCACGGCTATCAAACGTCGGGCACCAGCAACGGCTACGAGGCGCTCGATCTCGTTCGCAAGATGCGTCCCGATCTCGTGCTGATGGATATTCAGCTGCCGCAGGTGTCGGGGCTCGAGGTGACGCGCTGGATCAAGGATGATCCGGAGCTGCGCAACATTCCCGTCGTCGCGGTGACCGCGTTCGCGATGAAGGGTGACGAAGAGCGCATACGCGAGGGCGGCTGCGAGGCGTATCTTTCCAAGCCGATCTCGGTCGGCAAATTCATCGAGACGGTCCGGCGTTTTATCGGGTAGGGAGTGAGTCAGGTGTCCGCGCGTATCCTCGTCGTCGACGACGTCCCTGCCAACGTCAAGTTGCTGGAAGCCAGACTCTCGGCCGAATATTTCGACGTGATGACGGCCTCGAACGGCGCCGAGGCGCTGGCGATCTGCCGGAGAGCCGAGTGCGACATCATCCTGCTCGACGTCATGATGCCCGACATCGACGGGTTCGAGGTCTGCCGCCGGCTGAAGACCGATCCGCAGACACATCACATTCCCGTCGTGATGGTGACCGCGCTCGACAGCCCCGCTGATCGCGTGCGCGGGCTGGAAGCCGGCGCCGATGACTTTCTCACCAAGCCCGTCTCCGACGTCGTGCTGATCGCGCGCGTGCGCTCGCTGACGCGGCTGAAGATGATGACGGACGAATTGCGCATGCGCGCCATCACCTCGCTCGAGATCGGCGTGCAAGCGCCGGAGCGCAGCGCGGTGGCCGACACCGGCAAGGGCGGTCGCATCCTCCTGGTCGACGACCGCCAGTCCTCCTATGAACGGCTGGCGAGCCTGCTCGCCGCCGAGCACACCGTCGACGTCGAGCCCAACCCGACGGAGGCGCTGTTCCACGCCGCCGAGGGCAATTATGACCTGCTGATCGTCTCGCTCGACCTCAACAATTTCGATGGGCTTCGGCTATGCAGCCAGGCGCGCTCGCTGGAGCGCACCCGCCACGTGCCGATCCTCGCCATTGCCGACGCCGATAGCGGCACGCGGCTGCTTCGCGGGCTCGAGATCGGCGTCAACGACTATCTCCTCCGCCCCGTCGACAAGAACGAGCTGCTCGCGCGTGCGCGCACGCAGATCCGCCGTCGCCGCTACACCGATCATCTGCGCGACAACGTGCAGAACTCGATCGAGATGGCGATCACCGACGCGCTCACCGGCCTGCACAATCGCCGCTACATGGAAAGCCATCTGGCAACGCTCGCCGAACAGGCCTCGACACGCGGCAAGCCGCTGGCGCTGATGATTCTGGACATCGACTATTTCAAGTCGATCAATGACAATTACGGCCATGATGCCGGCGACGACGTCTTGCGCGAATTCGCGGTGCGCGTGCGCAAATCAATTCGCGGCATCGATCTCGCCTGCCGCTATGGCGGCGAGGAGTTCGTCATCGTGATGCCGGAGACCGACCTGCACGTTGCCGGCATGGTCGCCGAGCGCCTGCGCCGCTCGATCGCGGGCGAGTCATTCTCCGTCCACAAGGGCACCAAGCGCATCGAGGTCACGATCTCGATCGGCCTCACCACGCTGGAGACGAAGGGCGAAGCAGTGGCCGATGTGCTCAAGCGCGCCGACACCGCGCTCTATCGCGCCAAGCACGACGGCCGCAATCGCGTGGTGGCCCAGGCGGCGTGAGGCTGAAGGCGTGATTCAGGGCGGGTGAGGGGCGCGTTGTTCTTGCCGTCCACTCCGCCGTCATTCCCCGCGAAAGCGGGGAATCCAGTACGCCGCAGCCTATCAGTATCCAACAACCGTCTCTGGAATACTTGTATGGGCTTGGTCAAGGATGAGTGGTTGTTAGATCATTTCAGATCATCTGCTTGTTCGAAGGAGGCGGACGTCTGCTGGTCCTGACCTCAAGACGGCTGGCCGCCTGTGGTGCGGCGGGCGTCAAGG
>NZ_JBANBK010000026.1:0-96943 GCF_053572325.1 Bradyrhizobium sp. UFLA05-112
CCTGTGCATCGTACACGAGTCCACAGCTCGCACATCGCATTGTGAGGTAGCTAGTGCCGGGGCGAAGTTCGACCGAGCTCTGTACGCTGCCGCCCGATTGGCATCTGGGGCAATACAGACGTTCGTGGTCAGGTTTGCCGGACACAGTCTTGAGTGCCTGCGCATCGAGGCCGATCCTCAATGCTCGAAAGGGAAGCCCACAGTCTACTCGCGAACAGCTACTGACGTTCCTTCCTCTCTGCCTCATCCTGAAGATATCTCTTACCCCCTCAACCGGCCAGCTCTTCCCGGTCGAAATGACACGCCCCGGCTCTGATCGGTCGCGCTGACGAGGACGTGAGTGCCAATCACGCCAATGGTCCTTTCGAGATGCAGATCGGTCTCGGGCTTTCCAAGCCAGCGTCTTATTGAGATCACCGGATATCTACCACACGGAGTCGTCGTCCAGCTCGACAACATGGCTATCGGAGTGAGATCGGATTGTCATTAGCGCCTGCTAGCCCTCACCGCGATCAGGATGAAGCTCTCGCTTCTCGGCTTCTGTGCTCCGGATGAGACGCTCGATCCCTTCACGCACGAGATCATCGCTCACGTTTCGTGCGATTTGACGGTAGTGTTTGAGTCTCTCATTGAGCTGTTCGCACTTCTCGCACACGGCAGCTTCCCGCTTGCCTTGATGCAACGGGCGATTACCAAGTGCGTTCCGTTGGAGAGCGAACTAGACCGCTAATAGGCCGCCAAATCCGCGCTTGCTTATGATCGGATGCTTTTGAAGACGGCGCATCTCGGCATTGGTCCACTTTTGAACACTGCGCCACCCGCGTCCTAGTGACGCTTGCAGTCTCGGAACGAAGGATCGGTCCCTCGGTTGGTCGATTTCACCCGTTTTAAGGAGGAGTGTGATGGACTGGAACCGTGTCGAAGGCAACTGGAAGCAGGTGAAGGGGAAAGTGAAAGAGCAGTGGGGAAAGCTTACCGACGACGATCTTGATGTGATCGACGGCAAGCAGGATCAACTCGAAGGCCGATTGCAGCAACGGTACGGCTACGCCAAGGATCAGGCGCAGAAGGAAGTGAATGATTGGTACGGCCGTCAGAAGTGGTGACGAACAACAACCATCGACATTCGTCGAAGTGTGTTTGGAGCTTTTTGGCTCTCGGCAATCGTAAAGTGCAACGGGCAAAGGTTGTGGACACACACGTCGCCAATGGCGGTTAACGACAAGGCCCGCCGTTGACTGCGGCGGGTCTTTACTTTCCGGCGCGTTGCGTCAATCCATTTGCGCAGCGAGGGCCTTGCTTCATCGTCTAGGCACAACCGCGAGCTTCCGAGACGCATCGATGCGCCAGAACGGATATGCAGCCATTTCTTTCGCGTGCTGCCCGAACATCTCGATCCGTCTGCTTGCAAATTCCATAATGACGGCGAAAAAATCAGCTGGCGACCTGATTGCCGTAAGCCTCAGGCAGAATTCAAAAGCAAATTGCCCGTTGGCTTGGGCTATCTCAAGAAGCTTCGCTTGATAAGCCTGCATGTTTGCCATCGCTAAAGTGAAGCCTTTCGCTTGATCGCTATCCCTCATCCTTTGACTGAGATCACGTGGCAACGCATCCACCCGGGTCTCGATGAGGGGAGCATCGTCTTTTGGATCGTCATGTAGCTTAGGAGCTGGTTCAATCGAGACTGCCGCAATAGAGCGCAGAAAATCGCGTTTCGGGCTTCTAACAACGGCCTGCTTGTTCCGTTGGGCTCGCGCGGCCTTTTTGGGATTGCGAACGCGCATTGAGGCTGTTGCCGATTTGCGTTTGCTCATCTAACGCTCCAGTAAAATGGGGTGCGACTACAACTACATTTTTGAAGAACAGGCTGCGCGATGTGGCGTTCCAATCCCTCGGATAATGCGACAAGCCGCGCGGAATAGGTCCGGACCAATCTCGCCCCGCTCGAAAGGCGCAACAGTGATGCCGTCGGGCCGCCGTGCCAACAGCCGCTCCAGGTTTGTCTTGCGCTGGTGCAGCGGCAGCGCGCGCAGGTCGTCACCGTCCATCGCGAGCACATCGAATGCGTAAAGCCGCGCTTCGCGGGAGTTGAAATCGGAGATGCCGTCGGCGCGCAGGATCACAGCTTCCCCGTCGATGACGAAAAGCTTTTGGCGGTTCTTCAGCGCTGCGTCGGCGATCCATGGATACCGCTTGGTCCAATTGGTGCCGTTGCGGGATAGCAGCCGCACGCGCTGATCCTCCCGAATGAGCAGCATCCGGTAGCCGTCTGCTTTCAACTCATGAATCCAATCCGGCCCCGCTGGCATCTGCCTGTCTCGTACGCATGAGCGGAAAGATAAGCAGCGCTGGGATTTTGCGAACCAAATGTTTGTTCCTGCCCGGGAACAGTGTCACCAATGTGCGGGACCGAACAGACTAACTCGGTGAGCCTTGAGTAGCGTCGCCGTCGCTTTGGTCCGGGCTTGGTACCGGGCGCGGACCGAGCGGCCCCGGCCGGGCGCCCCCCTTCAAGCGGCCGGGGCCTCATTTGTCCATCTAGCGCACGTGGGCTTCATCGCGCATCATGGCGGCGTCTGCCTCGGGGCTGGCCTGAGCAGACCTTTCGGCCCTGTGCTGCGGATTCGGTGCGGACCTCCAGACGGCACAGGGCCGTGGTCTACTCAATGCTCCTCACCGTGCTCAACAATCGCACATAGGTCCCGCTCTCGTGCAGCTCGAGCCAACCGCGCTCGACCGCCATCTTGATGCCCGCGCCAAACTCGGGGCTACTGCCACGGTGTTGGTACATGAACGGCGCGTTGATCTTCTCGATATGGATGCGGCCGTCCTGCACGAGCTCGATGCTGGCTGCGACCTCGACGAGCTTTCGCGCTGCGGCCTCGGGCGTGGCGAAGTGACGTTCTGCGGTGAGTTTCATGCGGCGATCCGGCGGTGTGCGGTGTGGATATGCAGCCTGAGTTTGACTTCGTTAGTCGCATTTGGGGTTTCTTGGTTTCGCCCACCTCCAGTTCTCAACCTGCATACCATCTATAAAGTAAGTGGCGCATGTGACGACGTGCTTGCCTCTGCCGCAATCCGTCTCGGCAAAGCACATGATGCACCATTGGCCTTTCTGTAGTGCGCACATGTGCCAAGCCATCATCGGTGCGTGGCATTTCGTGCATTGTCGATGTTCTCCCATAACCCACTCTCTTTTCCTCATTTGGGGTTGAGCCTTCATTGCCCTTGGCGACATGGTGTCAGCACAGCCATCTGATCGGGAGAGGGGTGATGCCCTGCGGCCCATCCCGAATGCTGGTCGCGCCGTAGTCTCAATGCCGAGCATGATGACAGCTGCAAAGCCACTGATCAGATCGAGGCCATCCCGAGCAGCAAGCCGGTGGGAAGGTGTGGAGCGTCATCCCAATGGCGGCGAGGTGCGGTGCAAATGTGATTTCGTAAGCCGCAGCTTCGCTGCGGACGCCTCGCGATAAACTCGGAGCACCGAAGCCTACTAACTGGATGCGGCGATCATGTCTTGTGATTTGGAGCCAAGTTGTTGGGAATGCGCGCCAATTGAAACATCACGGTAGGTTGCGTAATGCGACGCGGAAGCAAGCACCCTTCTGTCAGTGTTCAGTTCGCCGCCATGTCCGTGCGGCGGGAAGCTCTCGCCGTCACGCGAGACGGCATTTGCCCATTCCGATCATGGCGGTGCTTTTGGGCACGGCGGCAATCAGTCTTGGCATCATAGGTTTCGGCAACGGGCGTATTGGCCGCCGGTTTTCCTTGATCGACGCCGTTTATGGAGCCGCTGCGGCCGCGCAATGGATGACCATCGACATGGACTATCCGAGAGGCGGCATGATTAGGGTAAGCAATCGCCCTGTCGTGGAAGCTTTAGCCGCGATGAAATAGGCATCGAGCAAGCCTGCTGATTGCCCGAAGCAACCGCATCCATGACGGCAAACATGGCGTCGGTTTGGGACACCGGCGCGGCGACCGATAACGCCGACACGGACATCGCCGCTGTAGATCAGCCACGTCTCGCGGTGTGGATCGTGCTTGCTGCGGCGGCGGGTGAGAGCGGGCATGCCGAGATCAAAGCGGCGCACGACCTTGCTGGCAATTATCAATCCGTCGTGGATCAGATCGTCGCGAGACTACTGTCAGTCGTTGCTGTGGACAGGCTCACGTCTGCTGAGCCAGCAACAGGGGTACGAGAGCGGACATTCCGGGACCGCCGCTTTGGGCCGATTCTGTTGAAAAAGGCCTTTGTCGCGAGCATGCTCATTTTCTGAAGACTTCTGATGCGTTTGTCCAGCGGGGACGTGGGGGATCGCATCAACATAGTCAGGATCGCTCGGTGATCTTCCTAGCTTTACTACGAAGGCGTTTCTTGCCAGAGCTCGCTCTAAGTTAATTTCAGTGACGTTTTTGTCGTGGCGTTACTTTCGCCTTTTTCAACAGAATCGGCCACGAGCGGACATCTCGCCCTAGAGAACAAGCGGGGTTAGCGCCCTCCACGAAGTGCGTCGGGCAGACGACCCAGATGACGAATCGTGTTTCGCGCCGTGACTCTCTAATACGAGAGATCTGTCAGACGCCCTCGTAAACCAGCCGGGTAAAGAACGCCGGGGTGATGAGGAACTGGCCCCACTTCGCATCGAACGCCGCGGTCGGATTGGCGGCAATCGTGTCATCGAGCGAGCGGCCCTGCTGCTTGAGCTTGCCGACATTGTCGCGGATCGTGACAAGCATGTCACGATAGGCCGAAAGTTCGGCCTTGTTGCTGAGCGGGTTGCCGTGGCCCGGGATGACAATCGTCTTGTCGGTTACGGCGGCGACATTCGCCTCGGCCGCCTTGATCATCCCGTCGATGTTTCCGCCGGTTGAATAGTCGATGAACGGATAGATGCCGTTCCAGTAGGTATCGCCGCAATGGAAAATGTCCGCTTCGGGGATCGTCACCGATAAGTCGCTGTCGGTGTGCGCGGGACCGTAATATTTAAGGTGAAGCGTGGACTGGTTGAGCTTCAGGGTTTTCTCAGACGAGAAGGTTTCAGTCGGAACGCCCGGTAGCGGAGAAGACGGGAAGTTGAAATCCCAGTCCTCGACCCTCTGGGCGACCAGCAGATGCTTGTGGGTGTTGTCATGGGCGATAATGGCTGCCCCTTCCGCATTCAGCCATTGATTGCCGTCCGTGTGATCGAAGTGCCAGTGCGTGTTGATCAGGTGCGTAACCGGATCTCGGCTCAACCCATTGGCAGCCTCCAGGATGCGCGGACGGGATGCGGTGATCCCGGCATCAATGAAGATCTTTCCGTCGGCGCCTGTCACGACAGCAATATTGCCGCCTGAACCCTCGAGGATGCTGACATTGTCGCGCAGCTTGTGGACCTTGATAGGCGCTTTGGCGGCGTCGTCACGGATCAGGTCCACGATGTTGCGCGCTTCCGCGAAAGCCTGTCGCGGCGAGAGCCAGCCGCCGGTTGCCGCCACCGTGGTCGCCGCCATGCAGCACAGACAGAATCCGCGTCGCGACATGATATGCTGATTGAGGGTCGCCATGGGTCTCTCCTATGGATGTCCGCAAAACGTTCCGGGGGCGCGGCCACGGATGCAGCGTCGCGCCTGCTGTTTGCGATGTGGACAATCGTCACGGCCTGCCGTCGGCCACATTCGGGCGCGGCCGACGGCTTGCGATCCGCTAACCCTTGATGAACGCCAAGAGGTCCGCGTTGATGGTCTCGGCCTTCGGCATGCCGTGCGGAAAACCCTTGTAGGTCTTCAGCGTGCCGTTCTTCAGAAGCTTTGCCGACAGCGGCGCCGAATCAGCATAGGGCACGATCTGGTCGTCGTCGCCATGCATCACCAGCACCGGCACGTTGATCTTCTTTAGATCCTCTGTGAAGTCAGTTTGCGAGAACGCGACGACGCCGTCGTAATGTGCTTTCGTGCCGCCCATCATTCCCTGACGCCACCAATTCAAGATCACGGGCTGCGATGGTTTCCTGTCGGGCCGATTGAAACCGTAGAAGGGCCCCGAAGCGAGGTCGAAGTAGAACTGCGACCGGTTGGCAGCCAATTGGCGCTGCAAATCATCGAACACGGACTTCGGCAGCCCGCCCGGATTGCTAGGCATCTGTACCATCAAGGGCGGCACGGCGGAAAGGATTGCGGCTTTCGCCACGCGGCTTTCGCCATGACGAGCAACGTAGTGCACGACCTCGCCGCCGCCAGTGGAATGGCCGACATGGACGGCGTTCTTCAGGTCGAGATGTGCGGTGACCGCCGCAAGATCGTCGGCATAGTGGTCCATGTCGTGTCCGGTCCCACCCTGGCTCGAGCGTCCATGGCCACGGCGATCATGAGCGACGACGCGAAAGCCGCGGTTGAGGAAGAACAGCATCTGCGTATCCCAGTCGTCGGGCGACAGCGGCCAACCATGGCTGAAGACGATGGGCTGTCCCGAACCCCAGTCCTTGTAGAATATTTCTGTACCGTCTTTGGTGGTGATCGTGGGCATCGCGAACCTCCTGCTTCGCTGAACTGCGTGAACCAAGCCAAGAACAGAACTAAGGCTCGGCAGGTGCTTCGGTGCTATGCAATATTCGCGCAAAGCTCGGGCAGTTGCTAGCTGTTGTTAGAGGTCGTTTGAGAGCGGCGGCACTTCTGTGCCACTTTCTACTATGGCATTCTTGCTGACATTCATAGCGCCGCTGGAAAGTTTGGCCACGGGATCGAAGTCGCCTTCGGGGTCAAAATGCGAAGAACTCAGTGTGATCAAATCTAGTCCGCTGTACTCGCTAAGCAGACCTCGGACTCATGCGCTGAGCAAACCGCATCTTTACTCAATCACCTCGTCGGCGCGGGCGAGCAATGAGGGAGGTATTTCGAGGCCAAGCGCCTTTGCGGCCTTGAGGTTGATCACCAGATCGAATTTGGTCGGCTGCTCGACCGGCAGATCGGCAGGCTTGGTGCCTTTGAGAATTTTATCGACATAGTCGCCCATGCGCCGGAGCAGATCGGTTTTATCGGTGCCGTATGAAACCAAACCGCCGTTGGTGGTGAACAGTCGAAAGATGTAGATCGCGGGCAGACGATGCTCCGCCGCCAGCGCGGTAACCCGTGTGACATTGTTAACGGTCAATTCATCGGCAAAAGGGATGATCGCATCGGCGTGCTGGGCGGCGGCGGAGGCAAAGGCAACGTCGAGTTCCTCCACCGTGATCGCCTCCAGTACCGAGAAAGTCACCCCCAGCTTCTGAGCAGTTTCGGGCAACTCCTCGGCTACCTGCAACTTGTGCATTGGATTGTCCGGATTGACCAAGATCGCAATTTTCGAGGCGGCAGGAACCATCTCCCGCAGGATTTGTATCCCTTGCTGATGATAGTTCCCGGTACGATGGATGTCAGACCCGTTACGTTGCCGCCGGGATGCGACAGGCTTTGGACGAGGCCAACCCGCACGGGGTCACCCGCAAGGAAAACAATCGGAATGCTGGCAGTTGCCGATTTCAGGGCTAAAGCTATTTGCGTACTCGGGCCAACGAGCACATCAGGCTTGAGGGCGACAAGCTCGTTCGCTAGAGGCGCTAGGCGCTCGGCATGATTCTCGGCCGACCGGTAATCAACGATCAGGTTCTTCCCTTCGATCCAGCCATGATCGCGAATGCTGTCCTGCCAGACCTTGTAGTTTGGCAAGTACAGGGGCGCGGTATCAAGATAGCCAATCCGGCGAGGCCGCCCCTGTGCCCACGAATGCCGTGGCGAAGCAAGCAATGCCGCAGTGCCTGCTACGAACTCCCGCCGTCGCATGTGTCCCTCCCTCCAAGGACCACGCCCGTAGGATTGCAGAGTAGCACTTTGTGGGACGACCGGGAGCCGCCCAATTCACCCCTCGCGGTCTAGTCTGGCGGAGGCCTACACGGTCCCGATCGAGGCAGAGCCGTAATGCCGCCGATCCTAGTGATCGCAATCGGGCCATCATGGACTAGTGCGCCTTCATGTCGCCGACGCGCAGGCTCGACCTCACTCCGATGGTATTTTCAGATGTACCAGCATTGCGGCCGCTCCCGCCGCTGCGGTCTTGGCGGCGAACAGGCGGTCCGGCCAACGCTCATCGACCGAGGCATGCGGCTTAATGGTTATTGCATTTGGGGCCGTGGCGGTTTTCTCTCCATCAGGGTGGATTATAGCGGGAGAGGCAGGAGGTCGCGCGATGGTAAGGAAGATGGCGGAGAACGGCACCTACTATCACGAGCCGCCCTACACCGAAGAGGAAGAGGACGATTTCTACCGGCGCACGGGAGACGCGGAGTCGCTTACGATTTTCCATCGTCCTGTCGCACAGCCCGTCCCGCAGCAAGAATTGCCGCAACGGCCGGCAAAGAAATAGTCCCGGCCTTCAGGGCCCAATAATGACTGTCTACGATCCTGACGTTCCGAAGACTGCCGAAGAGATCGAACTGGAAACCACCATCACGGACCTCGCCTATCGGCTCCAAGACGCCGACGAGGACAGCGCCGAATACAAGTTTATCGAGCGGCAGATGGAAGGTATCCGCCGCGGCAGCGAGCTGGGCGGCCTCCTGATGGAAGAATACGACATCAGCGGACTCAGGGCTGTGCGTCACTGGTTGTAGTCGTCCAGCGCGGGGAGACTCTGCCGAGAGCAGGCGCGGCGCCGCGGCTGGCTGTGATCAAACATTCCGCATACGATAGCGGCTCGGCGCGCCACGCCGGGCCTTTGCCGACGGACTCCACACAGCAATCAATCATCGATGGCACCGACCGTGGTCGAGACGTGCAAGCTGTTGTTGATCTCCTCCACGAAAGTGCTGACGACCTTCGCTATTTCAGGTGCCGGGCGCGAGTTGCGTGCCCCGACCAACTGGCTTACCTGATAGCGGTCGCCTTGCCCGATACCCCTCATAGTCACTGTAGTGTTGGGCCCCTTGTATTGTGTCAGCCGACCAGTGACTTCCAGCGTCGCGATACGCTTGCCGTTCTCAAGGATCGAGTAGATGCGCGATTTGCCATTCACCACGTTCTGCCAGTACGATGCAACGCAATGATGCATGGCGGCACCCTCCGCGCGCAGCGCCTTTCCAGTTTGTAGCGCGACGAAGCTGAGATCGCCATGCTTCCAGTGGAGCGGCAGCGGCGTGTACTCGATCACCGTATCGAGCGGTACGCCGGTACGCTTGACCACTTCGGCTACGGCCAAGTACCCGTGCCACGCTTGCTCTTCGGCGCGGGCGCGCTCAAGGGTCCAGTTCGGGTTGAAGGTGTCGGCGCGAGCGTTCACAAAGTCTACCAAGTGACGAACCGCGTTGGCTTCGGTGTAGGTGACACCGGGGAAGTTGGTCGCGGCCCATTAAAAAAACAGGCATCGATAGTTGTTGGCATCTGAGCCGTACGCCATCCCCTCGCACCAGTTTTGCAGGGCGTGCAACCAAGCATTCTGCTTTTGTCGCGCCGCCGGGATGATTTGCGCGAGTGTCGATGGGTTCATCAGCGCGAGCCGCCGGACGGCTGTCGCCCGGCTTGCGGTTAACACCCTTCCGTCCAGTTGCCGCAACGGCAGAGGCAGGCCGTACGACTGCATCACGTCGCGCAATCGGGCCTTGCTCTGGCACATCCTGCGGAACTGCTCTTGGACAAAGGCCCGCTCGGTCCTCGATACGTCCGCGTTGCCGCGCGCGGCTGCGAGTACGATCACCAGGGCTTGCTCGATGTAGTCGATGGCGTAGCGGTGCGCGCTCGCCATCAGCAAATACAACGGGCGAAGTCCCCGGTTGGTCACAAACACCTCGCTCATTCGGGCAAGTGCGGCCCCGCGCCAAATCTCGTCATCGATAAGATCAGGCATGCGCTTGAGCTTGTGCTTGATGATGATTTGGTTGATGGTTTGGTGAGCTAACCCTGAGTTACGCAACGCTGTCGCGGCGTCCACCCTTATTCGTCGTGGGATATCGAAGTCCGCGCCCTCGCAACATATAGATTGGGTGCGCGCCTGCAAATCCTCAGGCCTGCAAACTCATTCGGTTGGCCGCAATTCACAAAACATTGGCACGAAAGAACAAGGGCCGAAACGTGCGCCGGAGTAGGCGCTTGCTTACATGATGCTCACACGTCGAGATGTTGGAGTTATCGGGATTATGGCACAACGTTCGAGCCAACTTCTATATTGCTGCGCGGACGCGCGTCGGCGCAGGCGGCCAAGGCCGCAATACCCGCTTTTTTCGCAGCGTGTCGCTGGTATCGCGGTCAATCGAATACCGCATAATCTGGCTGGCGTCGTCAGTAACGGGCTGATCTACGTTGGCATGCTGTTCTACGCCTCCACCGCGACGCCGGTAGCAGAAGAACCGGCAACTGAGACCGCGCCATGAGAGCGATCCTCGCAGCGGCAATGATCGCCGCAACTATGACCTGCGCGGCTGCGCAGGAAATGGTGCCGATCAAAAGGTTCATCGCTGAGAACAGTGACCGCGATCCAAACAACTCGGAGCATGTCGGATATCGCTGCTTTGTGATCCTGTCTTTGATCGGCAGCATATTTGAGCAGGACGACCGTCCCGATGTGAAAACGAAAGGCACACTGTTCCGAGCGTGGGCTGATGGTTTCATTCCTGCTGCGATGGGCAAGAATTTCAACCCTGATTATGCGCGTAATCAGGGCGCGATAATTTCCCAAGCCTACGGCGAGCGCATCGCACGGTCGAGGGCGATGAGCGGCAACATATTCAACGATCCTGTCGTCCGCTCTGACTTCGAGGTCTGCACCGCGATAGCAAAAGCGAGGTGACAGCCCTGACGTTCGCGCATTAACGACAAGGCCACGTGAAAAATAAGCTAGGTTGCTCGGCCTTCATTATTCAGCGTCTGGCTGCGCGCACCATGGGACGAGGCCAAGGCGTTGCAGCGGCCATTGCCGGATGAGGCGCTCAGGATTGTCATGCGAGGGGCCGACAAAGAGGATCGCACAGTGGCGGCTTGAGGGCGTTGCCCTTTAGCGAGGATCAGGGCATCGCGACGGCGCGCGGCATCTCATCGAACGTGCGCCCGCGATAGTGCCTGCCGGTGCTCTTTTTGCGAACGCCGCCCCACTGCTTGAAGAAAAAGGCCGTCCTTGCCTTGCGACATGCGGCCTCAATCTCCGCGACCCACTGCTCGGCCATCGGACGCGAACGCGGGCCGCTCTCGCCACCGACGATTGCCCACTGAATTCCCGTCAGATCGGCCCGAGCCACCGACCCGAGCAAGGGCTCGAACGAGACAAACCTGATGGCAGCATCGACCTTGCGCAGATCGTCAATGCGCCCGAGATAGTCGGCGCTTTCGACGCTTGTGCCGAGCCACACATTCGGCAGCACTGGCAACGATGCAGTGATCTCCGCCATCCGATCCGGCCGCTTCGTCAGAATTTGATAGGTATGTTGCGG
This sequence comes from Bradyrhizobium sp. UFLA05-112, assembly GCF_053572325.1. Classification (NCBI taxonomy): domain Bacteria; kingdom Pseudomonadati; phylum Pseudomonadota; class Alphaproteobacteria; order Hyphomicrobiales; family Nitrobacteraceae; genus Bradyrhizobium; species Bradyrhizobium sp. UFLA05-112. The sequence goes on from NZ_JBANBK010000026.1 coordinate 11,436, forward strand.
CGTCGCCTCCATCGTTTCCCAGACAGTGGCAACGAACTCCGCTGGCACGGCTTCATGAAACAGGTCCGACATCGAGTTCACGAAAATCCGGCGCGGCTTCTTCCAAGTTGTCGGTATGCCGAGCGCCGCGCGATCAAGCCTGACCTTGCCCGTCCAGACGGCGCGCTTGCCGCTCTTGCGCGTGAGCCCGCGATACTTCGGAATGCCCATCGCGTCCAGCCGCGCGGCCATGCGCATCGCGTAGCAGTTCGTGCAACCGGGCGAGAGCACCGTGCAGCCAGCGACGGGGTTCCACGTCGCGTCGGTCCATTCAATTGAGGTGTCAGCCATCACAGTCCTTCTAAAAGCGACCCTTGGCCGCCCAAGTTTTGCACGTCATTCCAAAGCTTGTGTCCGAGCCGATTTGAACTCACGAACACCAGCCAGTAGAGGCGCTGGTTCTTCTCGCCGACGATCAGCGGTATGCCCGTTGCGGGATGCGTGCCGAGTGAGCGAATAGACTGGAGCCAGTAGTCAATAAACGCCGCCCGCAGCGCAATGGTTGCTTGGTTGACATCAACCGTATCTCGCCATCCGGGCGCAAAAATGTCTAACACCCCGCCGACGCGGGAATGCCTATCAAGGTTGCGTTGCAAGTCTTGCAGGCTGACGTGGATGATCATGTCCATCCGCTTCACTCGCAACATCCGCTCGATGATCGAAAATGGCAGTTGTGCGAGATTGAAGGGATCAAGGAATGCGAGGTGGAGGCCGTACGGATTGATCGCGCTCATCACCTGATCGACAACGGCACTTGCTTCGCCGACATAGCTTGTTGCCGATCCGCCCAAGGCCGTGATGCGCTGGGCCAGCGCGGATGAGTTCTGCGCCTCCAGATCGGAAAGGTGCATCTGCGAAAAGGGATGACCGCTATCGCGCGCGGCCTTGAATGCCGCAACGGCGCTGCCCTCGATGATCTGATTTGTGTCAGTGATGAGTGACCGGCCCGCGCCTGAGTAAAGCTCGATGTAGGTAGCGCCGCCCTTTCCTTGCGGAGCTAAGAACTTCGCGCGTGCACCGCGAGCCGCTTGAATGTACCTCCTCACTCGGTCGTGTTTTTCGACCGCCCACGGGCCGACCTCGCCGACGATCAGCCCGTCGTCGGGATCGAATTTGACTACCTTTTTTGCCATACAGTAGCTCCCCTGGGAAGCACTACCACACCGCCAAAGGTTGAGGGTTAACGCGAGGGCACTTTCTCGAAGATTGAACCCGTCGCCCGCTGCCGTATGCTCCAGCGTCCTGGTCCAGCGGCGGGGGCCCCTCCGGCTTCATCGACCCTGCCTGCCGTCGAAGCCTGATAGCAGGGAGTTCTGTGTGGCCTTTCAGCGAAAAAGACCTGCACCCATCGGCGTCAAAGCTCCCTTTCCCGGTTTCATCGAGCCCGCGCTCGCCACCGCCGTCGAGAAGGTCCCAAGCGGCGCCCGCTGGATACACGAGATCAAATTCGACGGCTATCGGGTGCAGGTGCACATCGCGAACGAGGCGGTGAAGGTCTACACCCGGCGCGGCAACGACTGGACCAAGCGCTTCCAAAAGATCGCCCACGATGCATGGCACATCGGCCCCGGATCGGCGATCATCGACGGCGAGGTCGTCGTGCCTTCCCACGACGGCACGACGGACTTCTCGGTCCTGCAAAACGAGCTGAAGGGCAAATCGACCAAGATCGTTCTGGTTGCTTTCGATTTGCTCTATCTCAACGGCCGAGATCTGCGGAGGATGCCGCTGTCCGAGCGCAAGTCCCACCTGAAGAAGATTATCAACAGCACCGATGTGCAATACAGCGAAAGCTTCGAGGTCGATGGCAAGGAGATGTACGCGCACGCTTGCAAGGTCGGGCTCGAAGGCGTGGTCTCGAAGGTGCGCGACAGCGCCTACACATCCGGCCGGGGCAACAATTGGGTGAAAAAAAACTGCGTTCAACGGGAGGCGCTGGTGATCGCGGGCTTCGCTCTCGACGGCAACAAATGGGATGGCATCTATGTCGGTCGCCGCCAAGGCGAGGACCTGATCTATGCGGGCAAGGTGGATCACGGCTTCGACAAGGCGTCCGCCGCCGATTTGCGCGAACGGCTGACGCCGCTGATCCGGAAAACGCAGCCCTACACCAAGCGCGTCGTTCGGAAGGGCACTTGGGTTGAACCTGAGCTTCTCGCGGAGGTCGAGTATCGCGCCAAGTCCGCGCAGGGCAAGGTTCGACATCCGTTTTTTAGGGGCATCCGAGAGGACCTCTGACCTCAGTGCCGCGCCAGAGGCCGGGGCAAGGATGCACTAAATTTTCCCGAATTTTTCCCTCCCCCCGGTGGGTCGGCCGCAACGTCCCTATGGCTGCCGTTTAGCTGCGATGCCCAATCGCTTCATCACGCGCATGACTGTCATCGCATTCCACAAATCACCACCGCGCGGCGTCGGAATGTTGCGGTCGGTCAGCTCTTGCGCGATGTCGCGATATGGCATCTCCCAAATCGCCTCTAGGATGGACTTTAGCTTGGCATCGCGAGCCGCAGCGGCTTCGGCGTTCATCTTGCCGATATTGGGGTTACCGAGTACGACGCCACGCTGCTTGGCCTTCGCCAGCGCATCGCGCGTGCGTTCCGAGATCATCGAACGCTCTTTCTCGGCGAGCGCCGCATAGATGTGCAGCATGAAGGGGTCCACATTCTTGCCGAGCGCCGCGACGATGAAAGGGACGCGCTTGGTCATCAGGCCGGAAATGAAGTGAACGTCCCGGCTCAGCCGGTCGAGTTTCGAGACAACGATGGGCGCCTTGATTTGCTTAGCTTTACGCAGCGCTGCTGTGAGCTGTGGGCGCTTCTCCAGCGCGTCGGCACCTTTCCCAGTCTCGATCTCAATAAACTCACCTGCGGCATCCAGAGCTTCGCTGGCGGCGAACCTTGCGATGGCATCGCGCTGTGCTTCGAGGCCAAGGCCAGACTTGCCCTGTTTGTCCGTGGAAACACGGATGTAGCTGATGATCGGTGCTGGCACGGTCGCTCCGTAACATATAGATGGACATATAGATGTTACGAAACCGAGGAAATAGCAATAGCCGGGCTGGAAGACTTCACAGAACGAACGTTCTCCGCTCAATCCGAACCAATGGTAATCAGTCGCGTCGTGGCGTTTCCGCCGGATCCATTCCTCACGAAGCGCATCAATTCGGCGTCGGTCACTTGTTCGACCCGCGCAACCCGGTCATTCAGTTCCGCCGTCTCGTATGCCTTGATGTAGATTTCGAGCACTCTACCGATTTCCACCGCTTCACTCGGCGTGAGGTGGCCCGCTGCTACCGCCTCTGCGACGGCGGCAGCAATCTCTGCGGCATCGCGAGTGCTGGTGATCGGCGGCAGCGCGAACGTCACGGGGCGATCCTTACGCGCCGGATAAATTCGCTCAAGGCAAAGCTTGAGGGCGACTGTATCGCCCCCTAAGGCCATCTCGACGGCCTTTTGCGTCAACGCCTGCGCCTGCCCCTCAAGGAGGACCTCACATGCGAGGGTGGCATTGTTCCGCGACCCCGCCGGGCGACCGCGCGGATTGCCTGATTGGCCCTTCTGAAATCCACCAGCTTGTTTTCGGCTTGTATTAGCAAAGGACATCGTTGCCGCTCCGCTGCACCAGCTAGACGGTGGGATGTTAATACAATCCGAAACCGGGCGCGACATTCGCGCCGATACTTGCCTCGCAGAGGGCACCGAGGGCGGGGTGCCTCAGTGGACTATTGCCTATCAGAGACCTTGACGTTTGCGACCGAGGTAGCAGGCGGCGGAGGCGGGCGTTAGGATCACCCTCAGCGCGGATAGGGTAGCTCCCGAAAAGCCGGTTCCGCACCGGCCTGCCGCGTCGTCTTCATGCGGACTACCCCGTGCGGAGGGGCAAATGGCAAATGCGCGATATGTCCCGCGGGGACATATTGGATCGGAGCAAGCGCTCGTTTTAGCCGCCAAAGCCAAAAATCCCGAACGTTGGCGGGACGAGATGTTGTCCCCCAAGGAGAAGGAAATTTACGAGCAGCTGGGACGAACGCTGAACGCTGAACTGCTGGGCGATCACTTAAGGGTCATCCTTTCCAAATCAGAGCGCGAAGACTCTGCAGTCGTGGAAAGATTGTGTGATTTTGAAGATGCGGCTCGCTGGCTGCGGGAGAGCTTGCACGCGGGTGACGTCCGCGGGCGGTACTTGGACGAAAACGGCAAGTGGCACGACATTCCGGTTGAGCGGTGGGGCGCTGACGATGGATTAGACGCCCTCCTGAGGGGAAGTCTTTGGCTCGATGAGGGCAAGTTCGAGGTTTCTCGATTAGTTCTGCTCGCAGTCGATGACCTGGAAGCTCATTGCAGAACTTCCACATCCAATAGAGGAATGAGCAATCGCATCGCTCAACGTACCATCTCCGACACAAGGGCTGAGCAATTGTTCAAGGCTTGGCGGGCCCAGCGAGGACAGAACATCCCCACCGAAGCTGAGGATTGTCTCTATATGAAGTCATTTGGGGTCAGCCGTGACAGGGTACGGCTCCTCCGGGCAAAGGTCCCAAATCGCGCGCGCGGCAAGCCAAAAAATCCGCGGGCATAATACGCGGCCATAATGCGCGGCGAAATGGTCCGCGCATCTTGATCGCGGAATTCAATCTGCCGCCAATTCCAAGCTGCGAATGGTCAGCGGCTTATCTCCGCAGGATCAGTTCGCGGAACTACACCAAACACGATCTGAACCCAACCGGTCGCCGCGCTTTGAGCGCAGGACGGCGGCTGGCCCCCGCTATGGCGCTTATGGAGGCCATCATGGCCAATATCGAAGGAAAGGCCCTGACGGCGGACGACCTCGTCAAATTTCTGGCGACGAGGTTTCTGTCGTCCACAGCTGTCGGCACGCGGAATCTCCAGCTGACAATCTCCGGCGTCGAACAGCAGCTGTTGCGCGACAGGAACGGCCGCATGGAGTGGAAGCCGGTACTCGTCTTCTCCAACGGTCAGCAGTTGCCGCTCAACAAGAGCAACCTGCGCACGATCAACGAGAAGCTGGGGGATGACCCGGCAGCTTGGATCGGCGCCGTCACCAGCGTGTTCACCGATGACAGCATCACGTTCGAAGGCAAGCCCGCCCTGCGCGTGAAGGTGCTCAAGGCGGCGAAGCCGGGACCGACTGGCCCCGGCTCCGACATCCCGTTCGAGTAGTACTCCTCTGAGGAAGCCTCGATTGCCGTCGAGGCTTCCCTTCTTTCCATATGCAAGCCCGTGACGATGACGCCGACAGAAGCACGCACCAAGCTGCTGGAGCAAGGCTATCAGCCCATCCCGACCGTCGGCAAGATACCGCCGTTGCCGGGCTGGACCAAGCGCGCGCCGACGTCGGCTGGCGACATCGAGGTCTGGTCCAAACTCTATGCGGACACGAACACAGGCATTCTCTGTGTCAGCGAGCCGTGCCTGGATATCGACATTGAAGATCCCGATGCGGCCGCAGCCGTCGAGGATCTTGTGCGTGAACGGTTCGGGGAGCATGGCACGATCTGCGTTCGCTTCGGTCGACCTCCGCGTCGCGCGATCTTCTTCAAGACGTCTACGCCGTTCAAGCATGTCGAACGGAAGTTCATCGCAGTGAACGGCGACACCAAGCAGAAGGTCGAAATGTTGGCCAGCGGCAGGCAGGTCATCGTTCACGGCATTCATGATGGCACCGGCAAGCCTTACACATGGTTCGGCGCCTCGCTCTGCGAAACCCGGCGCGATGATCTGCCCGAGATCGACGAAGCCGGTACGGGAAGGCTGCTGGATGACATCGCGGAGATGCTAGCTGACCAGCACGGCTATCAACCGCCGCCGTCGCGCACGAGCCGGAGGGGCAACGGTCGCGATAGCGAGGCGGCAAGTGCCAACTGGCAAGATCTGCAACATGACATTCTCGTGGGGCATTCGCTGCACGACAGCTTGCGCGATCTCTCCTGTAAGATGGTCTGTGCCGGCATGGACCCCGGCGCCGTCGTGAATTTTCTGCGCGGATTGATGGAGCAATCGGCCACGCCGCGCGATGATCGATGGCAGGAACGTGTCTCCGACATACCGCGCCTGGTTGAAGGTGCGGTGAAGCTGAAGGCCGAAGCCAGTGCGGCCAATAGCGCCAACCGTGCCGACACTGCTGCCGAGGACGGTGCCGCGCTCCTTGACGACGTCCGGTGCTTTTTGTGTCGCTTCGTCAGTTACCCATCTGAGCACGCCGCGATTGCACACACGTTGTGGATCGCGCACACGCACCTGATGGGTGCGTGGGAGAGCACCGCGCGGCTATCGTTTCTGTCGCCCGAACCGGGATCGGGCAAGACTCGCGCGTTGGAAGTGACTGAGCCGTTGGTGCCAAGGCCGGTTCACGCTACGAACGTTTCACCGGCCTATCTGTATCGGAAATGCGGTGACGAGGAAGGGCCGCCGACAATCTTGTTCGACGAGATCGACGCGATCTTCGGGCCGAAAGCGAAAGAGCACGAGGACGTCAGATCGTTCCTCAACAGCGGCCATCGGCGCGGTGCCACCTTCGGCCGCTGTGTCGTTTACGGTACGCGTGTCGAGACAGAGGACGTGCAGAGCTTTGCCGCTGTAGCGCTGGCCGGACTGGGCTGGTTGCCGGACTCGATCATGACTCGCAGCGTGATCGTTCGCATGCGGCGGCGCGCGCCTGATGAGCGCGTTGAGGCTTTCAGGCACCGGATACACGCGCCGATTGGAAAGGAGTTGTGCCGGCGGATCGAAGGTTGGGCCCGCGCGGTTGCCGGCCAGGCCGAGGTGGCGCGGCCGGTAATGCCGACTGGGATTGAGGACCGCACCGCAGATGTGTGGGAGCCGCTACTGGTGGTCGCGGATTTGGCCAGTGGCAAGTGGCCTGATCTGGCTCGAAAGGCCGCTGTTGCACTGGTTGCCGGCGCGGCCAGCGATACTCCGCCAAGCCTGAACATCCGCCTGTTGTCCGATCTGCGGACGATCTTCATCGCGAGGGACGCGGAGGTTCAGGCAACGACCCCGAAGGGGTTACCGACCAAGCTGATCCTGGAGGCATTGCACGGGCTTGAGGATGCGCCGTGGAGCCATCTAAAAGAGCCGCTCAATGACCATTCGCTGGCGAGGCGGCTGCATGATTACGGGATCAAGTCCGATAAGCTTCGGCCTCGTGGCCAGAACCAATGCAAGGGCTATCGCCTTGCCGATCTTGGGGATGCGTGGCGCCGCTATCTTCCTTCCGCGGCCTCACCCACCTGCGAAAAAGACGTCACGAGCGTCACAAGCGTCACTGACGAGATATTTCAGGGCCTTGCCTGTGACGTCTCGGGACCAGGAAAAGTCACAAGCGGGAATGATCAGTCACACGACCGGGCAAATACCCCAGAAAAGGCGGGAGCCGTGACGGGTGTGACGGATGTGACGCCCTTCAACGAGGAAGGAGACACAGCAGAACGAGGGGCGACAAACGACGCGGACAAAGGCCTAAACCCTTGTCTCATCAGGGAACTGGCCGACTGGTATCTGGAAAACTTTGAGGAAGAGAGGCGGGCCGCCGGCGCGGTGCAGCAGGAAGCGCTGGACGCCGAGCTGCGCGCGGTTCTCGCAGATCGCGGCGTGTTCGCCGAGTTCATCGAGATCGAGTTCGAGCGCGTGATGGAGGTTGTTCACGCCCCGTTGGGACAAGTCGTCGGCAGGTAATGGAGCCAGCGATGGGCGCAAGGCAATCGACCTACCGAACAAGGGACCTCACCCAAGCCATTGTGGGGATCAGACGGGCGGGCCTTGGGGTCCGTCGCGTCGAGATTGACAGAGAGGGTAAAATCACGGTCCACATTTCCGATGGCCTGCCTGATGAGCGGGTTGGCGAGGAGAGCAAGGGGGGAACTAACGAATGCGACGCAATTCTCGACCGGATCCAGAAGCGGCAGAAGGAAGCCGGCTAAGATTGCCCGCCTACGTCAAGGGCTACATTAGCAACGGTCGGCCCTATTTCTACTATCGCCGCAATGGTGCCAAGGACGTGCGCCTTCCGGGCCTGCCGTGGTCGCCGGAATTTATGGAGGCACACGCGAAGGCTGAGGTTGCTTACAAAGCACCGGGGCCGGTGGAAATCGGCGCGTCGCGCACGGTGGCAGGCACGGTCAATGCCGGTCTCGTGGTGTACTACCAGAGCACGGCATTCTCCTCCGGGCTCTCGACCGGCAGCCAAAGCTCGCGGCGCAACCTGCTAGAACGCTTCCGCACCGAGTTTGGTCAAGTCCGCCTGAAATCGGTCGAGCGGCGTCACGTCCAACGCTACATTTCACTGCTCAAGACGCCGTCCGTTCAACGCAACATGCTCCAAGCGTTGAAGCACTTCTTCAAATACTGCGTCGATGCGCAACTGATCGGCAACAACTCAGCGGAGGGGGTGAGCAAGGCAAAGATGCCCAACACGGGCGGCTTCTATGCTTGGACCGAAGAGGATGTAAAGAAATATCGGGAGAGGCATCCGATAGGCTCGAAGGCACGGCTTGCGCTCGCGCTCTACCTTAACCTCGGTGTACGCAAGTCCGACGTGGTTCGCATCGGGCCGCGCGATGTGAAAGACGGAGTGCTGACCGATTTCCTGCCACAAAAAACGAGCCGGACCGGGGGCAAGCGCATCAACGTACCGCTAACGGCTGAAACCAAGGCAATCATCAAGGCGACGCCTATCACCGGCTCCGACACCTATCTCGTGACCGAGTTCGGCAAGCCGTTCACCGCGAACGGCTTCGGCAACAAGATGCGTGAATGGTGCGATCAGGCAGGCTTGCCGGAATGTACAAGCCACGGCTTGCGTAAGTTGTGCCTGACGCGGCTCGCTGACATCGAGGGCATGGACGTACTTTCGCTCGCTGCCATCAGCGGTCACAAGGACCTGCGCGAACTGCAAGTCTATATCGATGCGGCTGACCGTAAGCGCCGCGCACGTAGGGCAATCGAACTATTGGAAAAGGCTCAAAAGCAGAACACCAAAGTGTCTAAACGGACGAGCCGTTTAGACAAATCGACTGTAAAGTGAAGTAAGATCAAAGGCGTTTTAAGCGGGTGGTGGGCCCGGCAGTTTACGTACAAGCCAACAACTTCAACACCTTGCAGAAAGGTGGTGACCAAAAAGCCGCTTGGAGGCCATTAAGCTTTTTAACGCGCAGTCACCACCATCCCGAAGTTTTAGTGCGCGGCCAACGGAGCACCCTTGAGGCGCAAAGCCGCGACTGCGCATTTACGTGGGCCGCAAAGGATCGGCAGCTCTACGAGCAGCAGCGTTTGCGTTGATATCAGACCACTCGAAGTGCTTTGCCAGCGCGTCAAGTGACGGCCGTTTTCTTGGATCAAGGGGCAGTGAAAGGGCAGCTCCCGCAAGCGCTCCATACGTCGTACCAACCAAGCCCGCTGCGATAACGACCGTCATCGTCGCGGGATCGACCGACATCAGACCCAGATCAAAAAGCGAATGTATGTCTGCTCGCAAAAGCAAACCATTCTGCACATGGTCACTGTGATCCCCGCGATATGGGGCAACATGAGCGGCCTCTAGAGCTTCAACAGCGTCACAGCCCGTGATCGCACACGTGCCTCGGTAAGCCTCCAGCAGGGCCTTGCGGAACTTTGCTTGTCCCCGTCTGCGGACGACTTCGGCCATCGCTTTTTGACGCTGATCGGCCGCGCCCAAGTGATCAAAGTTCTCGACGATAGGAGAGGTTTCCGCTGCGGCACGATCGTGAGCTGCGTCAGCATGGTGGATGCTTCCTCCCGTAGAGAAGCCCTCCAGGATGAAGTAGCCATCCCTCCACCCCGAGACTCTAGCAAGGCCGAGAACTTCGTATTCCACGCCGGGCTTAGGCTTCGTCTGCAAGAGCACGCCGATGGGAACGCCATCGTTCATGCATTTGACCAAGCCACGATTGGTCGCCTCCCGGTCACGCTGTGCTGGGTCACGGTTCTCCTGGAAATAAGGATAGACCCAACTACCGTCTGGACGCCGCTGCACTTCTTTGTCGGCATAAGGACTCTCTAAGGTCTGGCGCACGCTAAGCGTGTATTCCGTGTAGTGAGGCTTATAGATGCCCTTCGCCTGGTTCACTAGCCGTGCGCCTTGGTCGGCGTGAGCTTGGATATCCGACCAGGTAACAGTCTGACCGGTATGGTCTCGGAACCAGCGGAGCGCCACCCCGTGCTCACCGCTCGCCTTCGCAACAGCATTATTTAGATCGGACATTAAGAATTCGCTCTCGGGAGGCTTTCCCTGTATCGTCGGCAGATGGAGCTTGGATTGCTAGATGGAAGGAAATCGAGCAGCGCTGCCACGTGGGTGAGCCGCCACAACATCATCAGCCTTCGCTTGTGATACCAAGAGTCTTGAAGAACACCGCATTGCGCACCTTCGAGTCCGCTAAGATTTTCCCGTAAGGCACGATCTCAACGAAAGCAGGGGGATCGGCCGAGTAGCCGAAGTAACCAACACCGTCAGGGGTGCGGTTGAACCGCCCTATAATGCGTTCCTCCAGCGTCGGGGTAATATCAGCGACGACATAACAATGGAATGCAGTGCTTGCGTTTACCCCGCGAATAGCCTTCCCCTTTATGTCTAGTGCGGACTTCTCGTTTCGCAGCATTTTGACGTAGAGCAACACCTGCTGCACGGGGTCGCGGCCTGAGGTGTAGTTGTCTCGCATCGGCTTCTTGAACTCGACGATCACGACAGTGTCGGAGGTTTCCCCTTCGCGCCACGCAACACATGAGTCGTAGAAAAATGCGAGGTCCGGGCGTTCCGTCGACACAACGTTGGCGTACGATGCAGCTTCCTTATCTGAAGCGAAGTATCTAAAAAATGCGAGGCGATCGTCGAGCAGCCAAAGATTATGGTCCTCGATCTCCAGTGTGCTGGAGTCCACCTTCATAGGGCATATGAGTTTGTGTATCGCTTCTTCTTTTTGGTAGTTCTGCGCCTGCGCATCCTTGAATTCGAGAAACTTCTCGAAAAGATCGATTACAGCCTTGCGCCGCGTGATGTACTCAGCAAGTGCGCCGCGCTTCTCGTCGCTGACGTATTTCGTGTACTCGTCAACCTTTTCTCTCAATGACTCGTCAATCAACTCCGACTTGGCAATATCTCGTTCGAGATTTGCGAATGACCTTTGTCGGCGGAAGCGGCCGCGTGACATCTCGACGAAAATGTCCTCTTTCTTGAACATATTCGGCTGCAGTCCCTCTGCAAACTCCTTGATGTTTGGTTGAACGTAAAGAAACTGCGGGTTCTCAGTGATGACCTCCTGCGCTACTTTCACCTTCGCGGCAAGCGCTTCCTCAACATAAGGTCGCAAGAACTCACGGGCCTCCTTCGCTATCGCCCGCTTGATAACATCGATGTCGGAGCTTTCGAGAGTGAAGCCGGTACGCTCCGAATTCACATGGCTATCGAGATATTCACCCGAGGCCGAACCCAAGTAGATAAACTCGTCTTCGAGCAGCTTCAGGCCGAGCTGGTCATCTATCGAATAGTCGATCACGGATCTGTTGTTTCCGGTAAGAAATGCGAAGTTATATCCGGTGCCATTAAATCGCACGGATTTCCTGCATTTCAGGGACCACAGATTGATCACAGCGGAGTCGCCATCGATCTCGACAGTCAGCGGCGTTGTTCTCTCGGCAACAATGCTTTCCGTAAACAAGGCTTCGATGTCGACAGGCTCGCCATCGTCGATCACGACCTTCGGAGCGTTTCCGGCAATGAAGAGCGGCACGAAGTGCGACAGCAGGCGCAGTGCGACCGACCCTTTCTTTGACGGACACTTGGTGGCAAATCGGCGCTCAAACCCTCGGAGCGAGATGCGCGTGCGCACCTGCGCGTTCGCCTCTGTTTTGCCTTCGTTGAGAATTTCGACCTGGTTTTTCTCGGTCAGGCGAAAGTGAAAGTGCCGCCGACACAGGGAGCCGTGATCGTTGTAGACACTGTCGACTTCCACTTGCTCAAACACCTTGAGCCATGCCAAGCGGCCAACCCCCTTACCGCCCCGTCGTTCTTTGTGGCGGGAGTCGGGAGTGAGAAACGAAACATAGTTCTCGTCCGTGAACCCGATCCCGTTATCCTCAATGTCGAAACCTACAATGGGCAGATCGTCCAGCTCAAGGTCGCGAAGCACCGTGACGTGAACCCGACCGAGTTTCCCGGTCTGCTCCGCAAATCTTTCGGTAATGGCATGAATACTGTTGCTAACCGCCTCCATCACCGGCATGAGCGCGGTCCGGTCGTTAGGCTTGAGTGCCAGCCGATTTACGCGGCCGACAAAATCACTTTGCAGGTCAGGCATTCCAGTTCGTCCCCAGCTTGAACTAGGAATTGTACACAACCACTGTTTGGGATGGAGAGCAAAATCCTCATTTTCCCCCGCATCTGGGCGACGTTCGCCCAAGCGGTTGAAATATTATTTCAAGGGATTTTGCCGATCTGCGGCCGCTAACGTTGGACCGCCGCCGCGCTAGGACGATGGCTCCCTTCCTATTTCCAGAACCCGCCCCCGGCCCGGCTTTAATTCCCGGCAAGCGAAAATGGCCGATCTTTAATTTGAACGCTCGTCGGCCCTGCGGCAGATACCGCCTATGACCAACCGCACAAGGCCTGCTGCTGAGTATCTTTCGATTGCATGACGGACAGTTTGCAGAGCGCCATTCAGTCGTTGGTCTGGGCCATCGAGGAGATCGAGAAGACTGGCAACAAGAAAGCCGAACATCACGCGCGCCTGGCGCTGAAGTACCTGCAGGGCAAGGTGCCTGACGAGCGCCAACGTCTCCTACTTAACTCTTCGCCGTCGTGTCGTGTGCCGCTGTCCGCTATGCCCTCAATAGCGGCATGAAAGCGGACATGGCCCGAAGTCGCAGATGGCACAGCAGCTGAAGGTCAACGTGGGCTGAAATGAAAAAGGCCGCCAACAGAGGCAGCCTTACTTCGCGGTATCGTGCGGAATACCGATCATGCTCTCCTCACGTTCGGCGAGGGCATCATATGATTGAGCAAGGTCGAGGTAACTGTTGCGGGCCTCGTGCCCTTTCATGATCTCTGCCAAAGCGCGGCATTCTTCAGCTCTGTTGCGAAGCTTTTTAGCTTCCTCAGCGTGGTCCATACCAAGCGCGGCCTTACTCCGCCGAGGGCTTGGGCCAGACGATGGGTACATCCTGTCTCAGGATCGCGTGGGAGCGGTCTAGGGCCTGATACGAGCGGCGGAGCATCTCTTGCGTCAGTTCGTCCTTCAAACGGTGAAGTTCGATGCGCTCTTGAAGGTATTTGAAAAGCCTTTCCTGATCAGCGGGCGACATAGCTCACTCCCAAGCACGCTAGCCGGGAGCATAACTCTCGTCATCGGGAACCGGTTCCGCTCAATCGTCCCAGATCAGTTCCCCGCATTGACACTTGAACACACGGATTTTTCTGCCTGTCCTCGGATCAAGCATGGATACGATCTGAACAGCCGTTGCCGAACATTTCCGACAGCGCGGAGTGGTGAGTGGTTCTTCGCTCGATGCTCGGACTTCCATGCTGCCGAGTGTGTGCCAAAGTGCACTTACCCCGCTATTAAGTGGGTTAAAAAACTAGGCCACTGCGCAAATCAAACCAGGCCACCGAGCTCGGAAACAGGCCAACGCCCCGCGCGGAATAGGAACGCAGCACGGAATGAGAACGGTCAAAGGCCCGCTTAGGGTCAAAGGCTGTCCTCGGAAGCCAGCACGCGCCTGGTCGGGTGCTCTCTCGGGAGCGGACATCGCCGCGCTCCAGGCTGAGGTCAGCCACGGGCCAGCTGCGGAAGTTGGCTTGAATGACTGAATGAAGGAAACAGCCAAGTGAGGCGGCCTTACTCTTGCGGCGGCTCTTGACGCCAGATGTGTGGAACGGGCTGCGCCAAAAGGTCATAAGCTTTTGCAAGGGCCTCTCGTGAGCGGCGGAGCTGGTCGTCTACAATAGCCATCCTCACGCGCTTCAGATTTTCGCAGTATTCAAGATAGCGCTCCAAGCGCTCCCAATCGCTCGGCAACATGCCCCTGTTCCTAGAGTTATTTCGGCGCTTGCAGCCCAGGCGAGCGCAGCCACTCAGTCATGTGCGAGCCGGTTTCCGCCTGTCGCGCCTTTCGCAGCAGCTCCTCGCGAGCCGCCCCAGGTGGAAGCGATTTGGCTTTATCACGTAGGCGAATTGCTTCTTCGGCTAGACGGACCTCAAGAGTGCTCGTTTGTTTGAACCGACGCCGCTCACTCATCGCAACCTCCAAATACGGGTCCTAATCCGTGGGGCTTAGTCGCTTGATCTAAATATACAGATGCGCGGCTGTCGGTTCCATAGTGGACACAATTCAGATTGGGCCACGGAGGTCGGAAACAGGCCAGCGCCCGATCGGGGGCCGCCAACTGAGGCGGCCTTACTGCCTTGTGTGGCGCTTCAATCGGGCGACATGCCGCGCTCTGTGCCAGATGTCGAGATCGTGCCCGTCCAGCAATTGGGTAGCCTTCTCTTTGGCTTCTTCGTCGTCGGCGCATTCCAGCTCATGCACGCCGGTAATACGCCCGTCCTCATCAAGGATGTAAGCGCGGTAGTCCATGGCAGACGTTCCCCGTGGGAACGATTATACCACCGCGCGACTGGCTGAAAAGACGGCCTGGCAACGGCCTCACAACTGCGAAACTAGCAGGGTGAAGCACGCAATCAGGGTTGCCGTGCTGAGAGTCACGACGACCAGCGCCTGTTCACTGTGGGCCTTTAACTCTTTGTCATCCATTGTGCCCAACGCCAGGTCGCGGCTCTGGTTGCAGGTCAATCCTCCGAAAAAATGAAAACACGCCACTGCGAAATTCAACTTAGGCAACTAGGGTTAAAACAGGCCAGCGCCCGATCGGGCATAAGAACAAACCGTGACCAGCACAAATTCAGAACGACCGGTGGTCTGCTATGGCTCATGAGCCGTAATATCCAGATCGAGCAAAAGTTTTCCGCTCCACCCCCGAAAGCCGACATGACGGTCAATTCACGCGCGGCAGCGGCGGCAGGTCGATGATCTTGCTGCTGCGCTCAGGGACAGTGGCTTCACTGATCTTGAGCTGCAGCTCCGCGAGCCGCGTCTCCAGCCTGGCCTGCGCAAGCTTCAATTCGCGGTTTTCCGACGTGGCGCGCGACAATTCGACTTCCAGCGCCTCGATAACGGCGTTGGTGGCGCGCGCCAGCTCAAGGACCTCGGCTTCGAGGCCCGCGATCCGCTGATCAGCAGCCGCATTGGCGATCTCGGCGCGCCCCTGGCGCTCAGGCTCGCGCTCGGTCCCGAACCGCGCTTCCTCTTCCGTGATCTCGCGACGATGCCGCTCGTTGAGGCTCTCGACACGCGGTTCAAATGTTGCGCTAGCGCACCATTTGCCTTCGTCGTCTTCGCAGACGGCAGGCTCTTCCACTGTCCGATCCGTCTCCCACCGTCCTCGCTCAATTGCAGCACGCGCCTCCGCAAGAATTTCGTCGCGTTCTTGATCGCTGTATCGGCCCATGGTTCACCTACCAATTGACGCTTTGAAGCCACGTGATGGCGCTCGGCGAACGCGGCCCCCATGTCGCGGGAATGACAAGGCGCAGGCCAACGCTGTCGGTTTGAAACGTGCTCATAACCGGGCGGGCGAACACGCCACCGATATCGACGATGTCTGCGGGTGACGACGACTCCATGTGCGACGCCATCTCGCCGCTCGCGTCGATGCGCGGTGGCTCGACCACGGTCGCGACGGCTTCAGGCACGAGGCCGACGACGGTTTTGTCCGGCAACGCCGCTGACGAGAACACCGGCCAGATGTCTCTCGGTGCCAGCATGGCAAGGCTGACGGCCTGCGCAGGCGCGGCGATCAACATCGGAGTGCCGCTACCCGAGACAGGCGCAAGGGCCTTGGCGACCTGCTGAAGGTCCGCGACCATGGCGTCGAGCGGACTGCTGGGGTTGGCTGGCGTGAGCGGCGGGATGCCGTTCAAGAGGCCGGGTGGCTGCTGACCAGGGACGCCTGGCGCGGTCGAGAACAGCAACGCATCGAGCGAAGCAGCAGTGGTCTCGACCAGCGTCTGTCGCACGATGGCTTCCGCCCGCGTGTTGCGAAGCATCTCGTTCGTCAGCACAACGATCACGGCGACCTTGTGCGGGTCGAGCAGCATGCCGGTCGTCGCGCCTTGCTGCACTGGGATAGGCCGACCTTCGCCAACCCAATTGGCGGCCGGGATCGACACGGCGGGAACGGAAAGCTGTGTCGCGTGATCGAACGCCAGCCCGAGAGAGCGCGCGATCACTTGAGCAGCAGCACTGACAGGCACGAGGCTTTCGACCAGGTGCATCGTGACGGTCATCAGTGCCGCTGCGTCGGTCGTCGATGTCGGCTGCTGCGCGGTGCGGGTAAGCAGCGGGACATTGCGATCATCCTGCCAGCTGCCCTTGGCGAGCGGCTCGCGCACCTTGCGACAAACATCGATGCAGGCGCGTGCAAGGGAGCGCATGCTCTGCTCGCGTGCGGCATCACGGTCGGGCCTAAGCGGGATCGGTGTATTCATGGCGAAACCTCATTGATTAGGACCATGATCGCACGACGCGAAGGCAGCAGATGGGTATGCGTCCCGCTATTTTCGGCTGCGCCTTCACCGATGCGTGGCGGCGTCGCGGAGCATTCGCGCGATGGCTTCGCTGATCTCGCGCCGGTCATGGACCTCGCGCGGCGGCAGCCAGCCGGTACGGACCAACAGGTCAATAACCTGGCTGCCGACCTCGATCTGTGCCGTCATGACGCCGTCGCGCTGGCGCTGCCGATAGCGTGCCTTGCGCGCCCGCCGACGCTCGGCCTTTGATGGGCGAGATGATGGCGGGCGCTGGAGCATGCGTGGCGATCCTTACGCATCATTGTCTTCTGCGGGCACGCCTCTAGCCCTTTCTCCCTTGAGATGAGGACCCGAGGTTGAAGCTTGAGCACCAGCTTCTTCCCGACCCTTCACATCACGCCCCGGTATGAGGGGGGCGGCATTCGCGCCGCCGGATACTCGGTTGCCCTTCGCCTTTCGGCGCACCGCCTTTTGGGCGGCGTCTCCGTGCGCTTTTTTCGGCGCGCACCGACGCTTTTGTTGGTAGGGAGCCATACCGGGCTCCCGCGTCGCTTTCACCGAACCGGGCTTCCCCGGTGCCGTCGGCAGTTAGCCGTCGCTCAAGGACCGGGTCGCAATTGGCACAGCGTTGCCCGGATTTGTTTGTCCGGGTTGAGCGACCCGGTCCGCTGCGTGGATAGAGCGCCACACGCGCTGCGATCATTCATGTGCGGCTTCTTCGAGAGGCCGGACGGCGGGGCAAGATCGGGAGAAGACCGCCGCTATTCTGGCCGGGCTTTTAGTTGAGCGAAGCGGGTCCACCGTGCACTTCGCGCCAATGTCCGACCGCGCGGGCGCGGTTCGTTAGTCGGCCTCCTCCTGGGTTACGGTCTCGGTGCTCTCCGTTACGGTCGCTTCCGTAACGGCTGCCGCTTTGCGCGCTCTGTAACGGCGCATGCGTTCGGCGGCGGTTGGATCGGAGGACCGCTTCGGCGGCGGGACAGACTCGCCGTCCGGCGCGGTCGGCGATGCAGGGGCCGTGTAGCTGCGCGCGCGCTGCGACCAGTAGTCCTTCACAGCGAAGTTCAAAATGTCGGTGAAGTGGTCGATGTAGGCGCAGCCGACGAAGATTTTGGCCTCTTCGCCGTAGCTGTCGGTCTGCACGAGGATTAGGTCGCCGTCCTCGATCTCGACGCGGACCTCCTCCTGCTGGTGCAGCAAGAAATAGGTCTGGCGGTTCTCGTCGCGCGGATCGGTCATCTGCTCGGTCCTGCCTCGCGGCTTTTCAGCCGGTGACCGAGCTGCTAAAAGGAGTGGCCTTGCCAGGTCCGACTTCTTTTGCTCGGTCGGGAAATTAGCGACGCCGCCCCATGGGCGGCGTTTGCGTTTACGCAGTGTTGTTCGGCTCCGCTGCAGCGACCTGAGTCGATTTGTGCGGCCGAGACCGACGCTTTGCATGCGGTCCCCGCAGGAACTGCGCGACGCGCTGATCCCACATTCTCTTCGGGACCCAAAGAAAGCTGCCGTCCTCTTCAGTGGGAATGTCGTTGCGTTCGGCGGCCCTGTAGCTTTCGGACCGGCTCCATCCGATCAGCGCGCCAGCGGCGGGGACTGAATAGTAGTGGAGCTTGCGCAGCTTGCGGCTCAGACGCATGGGGAGCTTTCCGGACAACCCGAAACGAGATTTTTAGAGTACCCCATTAATGGGGTGTGGACAACCCATCTATGAGACGCTAATGTCCCGTTCGATCCCCTAGTGAACCAAAGGGCTTAGTGATGGCACCCCGCCGAAAGAAGGCATCGGCTCCTCCCAAGGCACCGCGTCTCACCGAGGGATCGAGTCCGGGCAAGGAATATCCCTCCACTCGCGCCTTCGAGATGGCCCGCGAGTTCAAGCTCCGGCTGCCGCCCGACCTCTCGGAGTGGGTCGAGCGAAAGGCGCTGATAACCGGCCAGACGCAGAGCAGGGTGATGGTCAATGGCCTGGCCAGTCTCGACCATCTGGAAAAGGTTCAAGACTTCGGCGAGCTGCTTGAGCACTTCAGGACTACGCTGGCGAAGTACAGCGCGCGGATCGTCGTCGCCGATCTCTCTGACGATCTCTTGCGCGCGGTCGACGCGGTTTTGGAGGCGACCGATGGCGAGCTCCAGGCGCGGCTCGACAAGCTGCGCGTTATTCGCGGCGATATGCAGAAGCACGAACGGGTCGCGAAGGAATGAGCCTTCAGGCGGAGCCGAGCATGAGTAAGACGGCTGCCCGATTTACCCTTGCCGACATTGCCCGCGCGACGCGCGCGGCCAAGGAGCAGGGAGCTGAAGCCGTCGAGGTTTCGCCGGACGGTACCATTCGAGTGATCATCTCGATGGCCAAAGACGAGGCCAAGCCCGAGGCCGAGAAGCCGAAGGTTCGAGACTTCAAACTCTGACATCGAGAGGAGAGATGCCCAAGCCCAGACTTCCGTTTTTGCGCCGATGCGTCACTCAGCACGGCAAGGTGGTGTACTACGTCAAGCTGTCGTCGCGCGAGCGGGGCCGGGGTGTACGCATCAATGCTCCGTATTACAGCGAAGCATTCATGCAGGCGTACCACGCTGCGGTGCGTGGCGCGCCGATCACGAGCGCGCCGGTGGTCGCTAAGAACAGCAAGGGCACCGTGGGCTGGCTCATCAAGCTCTATCGTGAGTCGCGCGACTGGTGCCACAATCTGTCCCCTGGGACGAGAAAGCAACGCGGCCCGATCTACAAACGAATGGAAGAGCAGGCGGGTGACCTGCCGCTTTCTGCGATCAGCCGCAAGAAGGTCGAGGAGGGCATGTCGGCTCGAACCGATAATCAAGCGAGGCACTTCCTCAATGCGGTGAGTGCATTGTTCCGTTGGGCTATCGCGAACGAGCTGTTCGACGGCCGTAATCCGGCTGAGGGCATCACGCGCACCAGGAGCGGCGGCGGCGACAATGACGGCCATCTGCCTTGGCCCATCGAGCTGATCGAGAAATACGAGAAGCGCTGGCCGATCGGCTCCAAGCAGCGTCTGGTGTTTGATATTTTTCTTTATGTCGGGCTGCGGCGCGGTGATGCCGCGCAACTTGGCAGGCAGCACATCCGGCGCGGCATCGTCCACCTCATGACGGAAAAGAGTCAGGGGAAGATGCCGATCTACGTGCCGATCCATCCGGAGCTGACGAAGTCGATCAAGGCCTGTCCCTCGCCGGGCCTGGCGATCATCGCCAAGGATAACGGCACCAACTACACTAAGGAGTCGCTCGGTAACCTCTTTCGTGAGGCCGTCGAGGCGGCAGGCATCCCGGTGAGCAGGAGGGGTTCGAAGGAGAAGGGTTATAGCGCTCACGGCCTGCGCAAGGCCTCGGCGACCATCGCCGCCGAGAGCGGAGCCAGTGAGAGCGAGCTGAATGCCATGTTCGGCTGGAGCGGCCACCAGATGGCTCAGCTCTACACCAGGAAGGCTGATCGCAAGAAGCTCGCCGCGCGCGCCATGGAGAAGTGGACCCGGCCGTCGTCAGAAGACTTGGCGAGAGACTCCGAACTCGCATTTCTGCGGTTGGAGAAGGAGCGCGGCTGAGGAACGCGCCGCGAACATCGTAGTCACCACCTTGTGGGCAGGTGGTGACTTTTGGCCAAAAACCTCAATAAAATTAAGACTGGAAAGCCTGTCTGGTGGGCCCGGCAGGACTCGAACCTGCAACCAGACCGTTATGAGCGGCCGGCTCTAACCATTGAGCTACAGGCCCCGCCGCGAACGGCCGCGGGACGCGGCCGGCAACGGTGCGCGGTTCGTTTACAAGGCTTGAGCCAAGGGTGCAATGCCGGCCCCGCTCGCGCCGCCGCGGTGTGGATTGGGCAGTCTGCGGGGGACGGGCCCGATAATCCAATTTGTGCCGGTGATTTGCCCGACGTGTCAATTGGTTTCGGAAAAGACGCAGGCGGCCGTGCTGGCCCCCTTGGCTACTTTGCATGGGGTTGTTTTCGACATTTTGATTGGCGCAAGACAGGCGCGGGTTTCGACGGTAGCCGAGCCTCGCCGCGGAGCCGCAATTTCCGCCCGCTAGTCCACCGACACCCCGGCAAACTCGACCACCTTGCGCCATTTCTCGGTCTCGTCGGTGACCAGCTTGCCGAACTCGGCCGGCGTCATGGGCATCGGGATGCCGCCGGTCTCGGCCAGCCGCGCCACCAGCTTGGGGTCCTTCAACGCTTCGCCGACGGCCTTGTTGAGGAGATCGACGATCTCCGATGGCGTGCCCTTGGGCGCCGAGATGCCGTAGAAGCCGACCGATTCGAAGCCCGGCACCGTCTCCGCGATTGCGGGAACGTCGGGCACGCTCGGCCAGCGCTTTGGTGAGGTGACGCCGAGCGCGCGCACATTGCCGCCGCGTGCCTGCTCCAGCGCGGAGGGCAGGTTGTCGAAGATCAGCTGCACCTTGTTGGAGATGATGTCGGGGAAGGCGATCGCGGATCCCCGATAGGGCACGTGCACCATGTCGCATTTGGTCATCGCCTTGAACAGCTCCGCCGACATGTGCACGGACGTGCCGTTGCCGGAGGACGCATAGGAGATCTGGCCGGGATTGGCCTTGCAGTAGTCGATGAACTCCTGGACGGTCTTCACCGGCATCGCGTTGGAGACGACCAGCATGTTGGTGAGCTGCATGATGCTCGCGACCGGCGTCGTGTCGCGCAGGAAGTCGAACGGCAGCTTCTTGTACAGCGAGGTCGAGATCGCGTTGTTGGGCGCGACGAACAGCAGCGTATAGCCGTCGGGCGCAGAGTTGATCGCCGCGGCGGCCGCGATGTTGCCGCCGCTTCCGGTGCGGTTCTCGACGATGAACTGCTGGCCGAAGCGATCCGACAGCCACTGCGCCATGATCCGCGCCACGATGTCCACGGGGCCGCCCGCGGCAAAGCCGATCAGCCAGTGCACCGGGCGGTTCGGATAGTCGGCGGCGGAGGCGGGGGCTGCAACGCCGGTGAGGCTGGAAAGAAGGGCAAGACCGAAAAGACCGCGACGCAAAATTCCCAACATGACGCCTCCCGTTGTTTTATTGTCGTTGCGGCCATGCTTCCATAAAATCGTGCGGCTGCCTACATCGTCACAAGTCTAGTGTTGACGCAGCAGGTCGAGGAGCCCTCATGAAACTTTGTTCGCTGATCATGCTGGGCGTGTTGCTGTTTGCAGGCGCAGCCTCGGCTCAAAGCCAAGAGAACGGAGACAAGGCCATTTCGAAAATGACAATCAGCCTCGGCACTGCCACGCCCGGCGGCGGCTTTCCGCTCTATGGCAACGCCTTCGCCGACGTGATGAACGCGGCCGATCCCACGCTCGCGATCGCGCCGCGCAACACCAAGGGTAGCAACGAGAACATTCCGCTGCTCGAGAAGGGCGAGCTCGACCTCGCTTTGGTCGCGGGCGAGCCGGCCTATGAGGCCTTCGCCGGCATCGGCCGCGCGAAGGTAGCGCTGAAAATTCTCACGGCGATCTATTCCAATCCCGGCATGTTCGTGGTGCGAGCGGATAGCCCCTACAAGACGATCCGCGATCTCGTCGGCCAGCCCGTTGCGTTCGGCGCGAAGGGCTCGGGCCTGCCGATCCTTTCGCGCTACGTGCTCGACGGTCTCGGCCTCAAGCAGGACGAGGACTTCAAGGCGATCTATCTCGACCGCGCCGGCGACGGCCCTGCGATGGTGGAAGACGGTCGGGTCGCTGCGCTCTGGGGCGCCGGCATCGGTTGGCCCGGCTTTGCCGCGGTCGCATCAAGCGCATCGGGTGCGCGCTTCATTGCGCCTGACGCCGACGAGATCGCGCGCATCCGCGCAAAACATTCCTTCCTCAAGCCGCTGACGGTGCCGGCCGGTTCCTATCCGAAGCAGACCGAGGCAATCGCCTCGCTCGGCTCCTGGAGCTTCGTGCTGACGCGCGAGGACCTGCCCGACGACGTTGCGTATCGCCTGGCGAAAACGCTGCACGGCGTCGAGGCCGTGTTCTGCAAGAAGCTCGCGCAGGCCTGCGAGACGACGGCTGCGAACACCGTCGCGGCCGCACCGAGGCCGGAATTGATTCATCCGGGCGTGATGAAATATTTCCGCGAGATCGGCGTAGTGAAGTGACGGTTGCTCAACGCGAGCGTCACTTCTTCACCATCGCACACGCCGGATCCGGCGGGCCGAATGCCTGGTCGCCGGAAATCGTCGCGAGGATCTTGTAATAGTCCCAGGGATATTTGCTTTCCTCCGGCGACTTGACCTGCACCAGCCAGAGGTCGTGCACCATCAGATTGTCATCGCGTAAGCGGCCGTTGCGGGCGAAGAAATCCTCGATCGGCTTTTCCCGCATCTTCGCTGCGACCTTGAGCGGATCGTCGGTGCCGGTCTCCTTGATGGCGTTGAGATAGTGCATCACGGACGAATAGACTCCGGCCTGCCACATCGTCGGCATCCGGTTCATCTTGGCGAAATAGCGCTTTGCCCATTCGCGGGTCTTGTCGTCCATGTCCCAATAGAACGAGGTCGTCAGCAGCAGGCCTTGCGCGGCCTGAAGGCCGAGGCCGTGGATGTCGGTGATCAGCGCGAGCAGCGCCGCCATCTGCTGGCCGCCCTTGAACACGCCGAACTCGGCGCCGGTCTTGATCTCGTTCATGTTGTTCGGGGGGCCGGCGGCAATCCCGATGATCTTCGCCTTCGAGGCCTGCGCCTGGAGCACGAAGGAGGACAGGTCGGGCGTTGCCAGGGGCGGCCGCACCGAACCCAAAACCTTGCCGCCATTGGCGGTCACGACCGCGGACGCATCGCGCTCCAGCGAATGGCCGAAGGCATAGTCGTCGGTGATGAAGAACCAGCTGTCGCCGCCGCGCTTGACCACCGCCTGCGCGGTGCCGACCGCGAGCGCGCGGGTGTCGAACACCCACTGGATCGCATAGGGCGAGCAGAACTTGCCGTGGAAGTCGGCCGTGCCGGTCGAATGGGTGATGAACAGCTTCTTCTTCTCGTTGGCGATGTTCTGCACCGCCAATCCCACCGCCGACACCGGAACGTCGACGATGAGGTCGACCTGATCGACGTCGTACCAGCGCCGTGCCAGTGCCGCGCCGATATCGGGCTTGAGCTGGTGGTCGCCGACCACCACGCTGATCGGCTTGCCGAGCACGGTGCCGCCGAAATCGTCGATCGCCATCTGCGCCGCCGTCACCGAGCCCTGGCCGGTCGGCGTCGAGGCCGGGCCGTTCATGTCGGTGAGCACGCCGATCTTGACGACGTCGTCGGACACCTGCGCGAAAGCCGCGCCCGACAGCAGCGTCGCGGCTGCGATCGCGGCCACGACGGACAGTCCGGTTCTGCCTGGAGTCACGCTATCCCTCCCCTCACGCGGCTCGTTGGCCGCTGTTTCCTTGATCGTGGCCGGGTATGGCCCGGCTAATTGGTTTCTTTTGCAACTATTTTGGGCTGGGCGTCAACGCTGGTCAGGCGGCGAAGCGGATCTGACCGGCAGGTGAGGGATCGTAGCCGGTCAACTCCTCAGCATGCCGGCGCAGCTTCTTTTCGTTGAGGAACCGGATCAGCGCCTGCATCGGCGGACGGAAGTAGCTGCGCTGCCGCATCGCGAGATCAAAGTTTTCCCAGAGCAGCGGGACGAAATCGAGTCCGGCCGACTTGGCCGCCCCGCGCGTTGCGACGCCGCAATCGGCATGGCCGGCGCGGATCGTGGCGGCGAGGTCGGGCCCGGTGAGGCTCGGCGCATCCAGCCGGCGCAGATCCCGAAACGAGGCGCCGGCGCGCTTGAGCAGCACGTCGAGCAGCATCTGCGCGCCTGCGCCCTCTTGTCGCAGCGCCATCCTGGCCCCGAGCGCGAGCACGTCCGGCAGGCTGCGCAACCCCTTCGGGTTGCCCGGCGGCACCAGGAGCCCCTGCTCGCGGCGCACCAGGCCGACCAGCACCGCATCATGTAGGTCCGGCGCAGTGCGCAGGGCCGCGGCATTGGCGTCGTTGGCGAGATAATCCGAGCTGTCGAGGCTGTGAAAATGCAGCGCCGCCGCCATCACCTCGTCGCGCTGCAACCGTTCCAGCCCGCGTGCCGTGCCTTCGTTGAGCGAAGCGAGCCCGGAGCCGGATTCCCGCAGGCTCCATTCCAGCAGGCTGTCCTGACTGCCGCCGACGATCGGGGCCGCCTCGGTGGCCAGCATGCCGGCCGGACGCGCCAGGCCCGATAGCACCCATAAATCGAGTTCATGGCGCGGGAACAACCACTTCCCCGTAACCTTGCTACAGGGGATCGCCCCGTTGGTAACGAGTTCATAGAGCTTGCGCTCCCCTAGGCGGAGGTAGTCCGCCGCCTCACTCGTCGTCAGAAATTCCATTATGCATTCCTATGCATATCTTTGTTTACTTTTTGGCATTTGACGCAGACCGGAATTTTTGCAGTTCAATGTCATACTATGGGAACCATGCCCGATCATCTCAGTGCTTTGCAACTCATCCTCAGCGGCGACCCTGTGCTGCTGGCGATCGTACGGCTTTCACTTGGTGTGAGCCTTGCGGCGGTCGCCCTGGCGTCAGGAATCGGTATGCCGCTCGGCGCGTTGCTGGCGCTGACCCACTTCCCGGGGCGCGCGGTGCTGGTCGTGCTGCTCAACGCCATGATGGGCCTGCCGCCGGTCGTGGTCGGGCTTGCCCTCTATCTGCTGCTGTCGCGCGCGGGACCGCTCGGCGATCTCGGCATCCTCTTTACGCCGACGGCGATGGTGATCGCGCAGACCGTGCTGATCGTACCGATCATCGCCGCGCTGACCCGGCAGACGGTGGAAGACCTCTGGATCGAGTATCGCGATGAACTCCGCGCCATGAATGTCGGCGCGGTCGGCCGCATGAAGACGCTGTTGTGGGACGCGCGCTTCAGCCTGCTCACGGCGCTGCTGGCCGGCTTCGGCCGCGCTGCGGCGGAGGTCGGCGCGGTCATGATCGTCGGTGGCAACATCGACGGCTTTACCCGCACCATGACCACCACCGTGGCGCTCGAGACATCCAAGGGCAATCTGCCGCTGGCCATGGGCCTCGGTGCGTTGCTGGTCCTCATCGTGCTCGCCATCAACGCGGCGGCCTGGGGTACGCGCGTGTGGTCACAACGGGTGACAGGGTGACCATGCACGGGCCGATCAGCGATCTTCCTGTGGTGCTCGAGGACGTCTCACTACAGAGAGGCGCGTCGGCGATCCTCGATCGCATCAGCCTCACGATCACGCCGGGTGCGCCGACGCTGCTGATCGGCCCCAACGGCTCCGGCAAGACCAGCCTTCTGCGGCTGTGCATGGGACTTGTGGCGCCGACGGGTGGCCGCATCAGTTGGGGTGGCCGCAGCGCTCCGGCGCCGACGCGCCGCGCCTTCGTGTTCCAGCGCCCCGTGATGTTGCGGCGCACGGCGGCGGCCAACGTCACCTACGCCCTGGCGCAGGCCGGCGCGCCTCACGCGCGCCGGACGATGCGCGCGGCGGCGCTGCTGGAGCGGGTTGGCCTTGCCGAGCTCGCGCACCGTCCGGCACGGCTCCTCTCCGGCGGCGAGCAGCAGCGGCTCGCGCTGGCTCGGGCGCTCGCGCGCGACCCCGAGCTTCTGCTGCTGGACGAGCCGACCGCCAATCTCGATCCCGCCGCGACGCGCGCGGTGGAAGAGATCGTCACGAGCGCGGCGCAATCCGGCATCAAGATCGTGATGGCCTCGCACGATCTCGGCCAGGTGCGGCGGCTTGCGGGCGAGGTGGTCTTCCTTGCCCGCGGGACGCTGTGCGAGCGCGCGCGGGCGAGCGAATTCCTGGACCATCCGTCGACGCCGGAAGCGCAGGCCTTCCTGCGCGGCGATCTCGTGATTTGAAGTGGAGTTTTCCGATGGCATCTCGCCGCCCGTTCCTTGCGCTCGCGATGCTGCTGGGCATCGCCCTGGTCGGTTCGACTTCGTTGGCCGAGGATCGCTCGATCGTCGTGGCCTCGACGACTTCGACGCAGGACTCCGGCCTGTTCGGCTACCTCCTGCCGATCTTCAAGGCCAAGACCGGCATCGACGTGAAGGTGATCGCGCAAGGCACCGGGCAGGCGCTCGACACCGCACGCCGCGGCGATGCCGATGTCGTATTCGTGCATGCAAAGCCGCAGGAGGAGAGGTTCGTCGCCGACGGATTTGGCGTGAAGCGTTTTGACGTGATGTACAACGACTTCGTGCTGATCGGGCCGAAGAGCGATCCCGCCGGCGTCAAGGGCAAGGACATCGCGACCGCGCTGAAGGCGATCGAGGCGAAGGGCGCGCCGTTCGTCTCGCGCGGCGACCGCTCCGGTACCCATGCCGCCGAGCTTGCGCTCTGGATCATCGCGGGCATCGATGTTGCGAGCACCAAGGGTGCCTGGTATCGCGAGATCGGGCAGGGTATGGGCGCGGCGCTCAACACCGCGAGTGCGATGAATGCCTATGTGCTCTCCGATCGCGGCACCTGGATTGCGTTCAAGAACCGCGGCGATCTCGACATCGTCGTCGAGGGCGACAAGCGGCTGTTCAACCAATATGGCGTGATGCTGGTGAATCCGGAAAAGTATCCGTCGGTGAAAAAAGAGCTGGGGCAGACCTTCATCGACTGGCTGATCTCGCCGGACGGCCAGGCCGCAATCGCCGGCTACAAGATCGACGGGCAGCAACTGTTCTTTCCGGATGCCGCCAGGAAACCTGACTAGCAAGTAGCGGAATAGGCGAGTTGCCAAACCGAGCGCTGCGTGGTCCACGTGAGGTATGACCCAGCGCCTGCCGCCGTCGCTTACACCGCTCGATTTCGCCCTCGCTGCGCTGCTGCACGGCGTTGAGCCGGTGGCGCCGGTCGATTTGCCGCTCGCCGAGGTGCTCGGCTGCGTCGCGGCCGGAATGCCGTCGCTCGGTGCCCATCCGTCTCATGATCTCGCTGCCACGGACGGCTGGGCGTTGCGCGCCAGCGATCTCGTCGGCGCGTCCTCGTACTCGCCGCTGCCTTTGACCGCGCCTTCGATTTGGGTCGGGGCCGGCGACACGATGCCCGAGGGATGCGACTGCGTGCTCGATGCCGACGCGCTCGACACTGTGGGGCCGATCGGCCAGGTGCTCGCGGAAGGCTTGCCGGGGCAGGGCGTGCGGCGCGCGGGCAGCGACATCGCCGCCGGCAGCTCGATCGTCGCGGAGGGCATGCCTGTTCGCACCGGCGATCTGCTGCTGGCGCGAGCGGCAGCACTGGAGACGTTGAGCGTGCGACGTCCGCGGCTGCACGTGGTCAACACGCCTGGTGGCAAGACCGCTGCGCAGCTTGTTGTGGACCTGGCGCGAGCCGCGGGTGCCGAAGTGACGGTGGCAGACGCAGTTGGCCGTGATGCGGCGTCGATTGCGAACGCGCTCGACCTCGCGGCCTGCGATCTGTTGCTGACCGTCGGGGGCACCGGCGTCGGCCGCAAGGATGCTGCCGTCACCGCGCTAGCCGATTGCGGCGAGGTCCTGGCCCACGGCATTGCGATGCAGCCGGGACGAACGGCGGCGATCGGAAAGCTGAAATCAGTTCCGGTCGTCGCGCTGCCGGGCTCGCCGGATCACGCATTTGCGATATGGCTCGCGCTGGTTCGTCCGGCGCTGGATCATCTGTCGGTGCGGGCCTCGCGCAAATCCGCCACCTTGCCGCTCGCCCGCAAGATTGCATCGAGCGTCGGGATGGCAGAGATCGCGTTGCTGGGCGAGGAACAAGGTGCCTGGCTGCCGCTTGCGATCGGTGAGTTGTCCTTGCAGGCGATCGCCCGCGCTGATGCATGGCTGCTCGTTCCCGGCAACAGTGAAGGCTTTGCGGCGGGCGCGCCGGTCGGTGCCTATCTGATGCGGGAATGATATGGATTCCGGCATGAACAAGATTCCGCAACCGACCGACCGCCGTTCGGTCGACCAGGAGCAGTTCCTCAAGATCCTCTCCCGCGAGGAGGCGCTGGCGCGGTTTGAAGCCGCGTTGTTCCCCCGCGCGCTGCCGAGCGAGGTGCGCGCGCTTGCGGCTGCGCTTGGAAGTGCGCTCGCCGAAGACGTCTTTGCGCCGATCGACGTGCCGCCCTTCGACCGCTCCAACGTCGACGGGTTTGCCGTCCGCTCCGCAGACCTCGCCGCTGCGAGCGAGGCCGCGCCCCTGCCTCTTGTCCTGAATGGCGAGATCATCGCCTGCGGTACCGCGCCAGCCCTTCAGGTCGCCTCCGGCACGGCGACGGCAATTGCAACCGGCGGGCCGCTGCCGCGTGGCGCCGATGCGGTGGTCATGGTCGAGCATACCCAGCCGGCAGGGACGGGCGCGATCGAGGTCCGCCGCGCAGCTTCGCCGGGCCAGTTCGTGTCCTATGCCGGCTCGGACATCGCGCGCGGCGAAGCTCTGCTGCGCAGTGGCACGATCATCGGCTCGCGCGAGATCGGCATGTTGGCCGCCTGCGGCATCGCCGAGGTCAAGGTCGTCCGCAAGCCGCGGGTTGCGGTCGTATCGACCGGCGACGAGCTGGTACAGCCCGGCGAGCCGCTCGCACCCGCAGGGATCTACGACACCAATGGCGCGATCGTCGCGGCGGCGATCGACGAGAACGGCGGCGCGGCGCATTTCGTCGGCGCCATTCCGGATGACGAGGCCAGGCTCGAGGCCGCGATGCGCAAGGCGCTGGCGGAGGCCGACATGCTGGTACTGTCGGGCGGCACGTCGAAAGGCGCGGGCGATGTGTCCCATCGCATCATTGAACGCCTCGGCCAGCCCGGCATCATCGCTCACGGTGTAGCGCTGAAGCCCGGCAAGCCGCTGTGCCTTGCCGTCTGCGACGGCAAGCCGGTCGTGATCCTGCCGGGCTTTCCGACCTCCGCGATGTTCACTTTCCACGATATGATCGTGCCGGTGCTGCGGCAGATGGCGGGCCTGCCGCCGCGTGCGGATGCCAAAGTGAGTGCGAAGGTGCCAGTGCGGATCGCCTCCGAGCTCGGTCGCACCGAGTTCGTGATGGTGTCGCTGGTCGATGGCAAGGAGGGACTGATCGCTTACCCCTCCGGAAAAGGCTCCGGCGCGATCACCTCCTTCGCGCAGGCCGACGGTTTCCTCCGCATCGATGCACTCGCCGACCAGATGTCGGCCGGCACCTCGGCCGAGGTGACGCTGTTCACGCCGCATGTGCGCGTGCCTGATCTCGTCATCATCGGCAGTCATTGCACCGGGCTCGATCTCGTCACCGCGCCGCTCGCGCGCGCTGGCCTCTCCGTGCGCTCGATTGCGGTGGGCAGCCTCGGCGGATTGGCGGCGGCGCGGCGCGGCGAGTGTGATCTGGCGCCGATCCATCTGTTCGACGACAAGACCGAGACCTACAACACGCCCTATCTTGCCGACGGGCTCGAGCTGGTGCCCGGCTGGCGGCGCATGCAGGGCATCGTGTTCCGCCAGGGCGACAAGCGCTTTGAAGGCCTGAGCGCAAAGGACGCTGTCGCTGCCGCGCTGGCCGATCCCGCCTGCATCATGGTCAATCGCAACCAGGGCGCTGGCACGCGCATCCTCATCGACCGCCTGCTCATTGGCGCGCGGCCGGAAGGCTATTGGAATCAGCCGCGCTCGCACAATGCGGTGGCTGCCGCGGTGGCGCAGCGTCGCGCCGACTGGGGCATGACCATCGCGCCGGTCGCCCATGCGTCCGGCCTCGGTTTCATTCCACTTGCAGAAGAGCATTATGATTTCGCGCTGGTGAGCATGCGCAAGCAGCGCCCGGCGGTGCAGGCTTTTCTGCATGCGCTTGCCTCGGACGAAAGTCGTGCGGCGCTGGCGCGGGCCGGTTTCCGGCCGGCGTGAAGCCTAGCCACGCGGCGATCGAGCCGCGCGACGACAGGGGTGGGGACGCGATGGCAAAGCCGCTTTCGGTTGCGATCGTCGGTGCCGGCATGGGCGGATTTGCCACCGCCGCTGCGCTGCGGCGCGTCGGCATCGACGTCATGGTCTACGAGCAGGCGTCGCAATTTGCCCGGATTGGCGCCGGCATCCAGGTCGGCTGCAATGCGATGAAGGTGTTGCGCGAACTCGGGCTCGAGATGCGGATGCGCGATCACGCCTTCTATCCGCGCTCCTGGAACAACCGCGACTGGCGGAGCGGCGACGTCAAGTTCGACATGATCTTCGGCGAGAGCGCCGAGCAGAGATTTGGCGCGCCCTATCTGCTTGCGCATCGCGGCGATCTGCATGCGGCGCTCGCGAGCGTCGTTCCCTCGGAATACGTTAGGCTCAATCACAAGCTCGTCGGGCTCGATGAGACCGGCGACGGCGTCCGGCTCACCTTCGCCAACGGCGCAAGCGCCATCGCCGATGCCGTGGTCGGCGCGGACGGCGTGCATTCGCTCGTGCGCGACATCCTGTTCGACTCCGCGCCGGTCAGGTTCACCGGCCGCATCGCCTATCGCACCACCTATCCGGCCGCGCTGCTCGGCGGCGAAGAGATCGACGACTGCACCAAATGGTGGGGCGAGGATCGTCACATCGTCATCTATTACGTCAAACCGGACCGCAGCGAGGTCTATCTCGTCACCAGCCAGCCGGAGCCGGACTTTCGCATCGAGTCCTGGTCGGCGAAGGGCGACGTGCGGGACTTGCGTGCATCATTCGAAGGCTTTCATCCGCAGGTCGCGCGGGTGCTCGCCGCATGTCCTGACGTGCACAAATGGGCGATCATGGACCGCGACGCGCTCGAGTGCTGGTCGGACGGCAAGGTGACGCTGCTCGGTGACGCCTGCCATCCGATGACGCCCTATATGGCGCAGGGCGCGGCGATGGCGATCGAGGATGCCGCCGTGCTGTCGCGCTGCCTCGATGGCGTCGAGCGGGAGGGCGTGGCAAACGCGTTTCGCCGCTTCGAGGCGACCCGCAAAGAACGGACCACGCGAGTGCAGGAGACCTCGCGCGCCAACATTTGGCTGAAGGAGCGAACTGATCCGGCCTGGGTCTATGGTTACGACGCCTGGACGGTGCGGCTTGCGGCATGAGCCGTTTACTCGCGCAGGCGTTCGCTCTCCTCTGCCTCGGCGAGCGCGCTCTGCGCGGCTCTCAACTTTATTGAGCTGAGCGCTCGTCCAGTGCGGCCAGCCGCTCGGCTTCCGCGATATCCTCAATCGTGTTCGCATTGAAGAAGGGATCGAGCGGTTGAACCGGCCATGTCACGGTAGCGAGCGCGTAGCGCGCGGTCCAGCGGTCGATCTTCCTGATATCTTCGACGACGAGGGCCTGGCGCAATTCGTCGCGCAAAGCGACGCGCCACAATCCGATCACCGGATGTGACTGTTCGCCGGAAGCGGCAACGGCGAGCTGTGCATTCTCTGCCGCACGCGCAGCCTGCAACCGTGCGACGAGATCGCGCGGCAGGAACGGGCAGTCGCCGGCAGCGCTCAGTACCCATTCGATGCCAGGCCGGTTCGCCGCGGTCCAATCGAGTGCGGCGAGAATGCCGGCGAGCGGTCCGGGATAGCCCGGTACGTCATCGCCGACGACGGTCAATCCGAATGTTGAAAAGCGCGAGGGCTCGCCATTGGCGTTGAGGATCAGCCCGTCACATTGCGGCTTCAGGCGCGCGATCACGCGCTCCAGGATGGTGCGGCCGCTGATGGTGCGCATCGGCTTGTCGCCGCCGCCCATGCGCCGCGCCAGGCCACCTGCGAGCAGCACGCCCAAGGTCGGCGGAATTTCAGTCGTCACCACCTTCACCCTTGCGCTTGTGCTTGGCCGACTCCTCATCGACATAAGCGAGATTCTGGTCGTAGACGATGCGTTCCTCGCCCGCGAGCGCGATGAAGCGCTTGCCGCGCGTGCGCCCGATCAGCGTCAGCCCGACCTGGCGGGCAAGATCGACGCCCCACGCCGTGAAGCCCGAGCGCGACACCAGGATAGGGATGCCCATCCGCACCGTCTTGATCACCATCTCCGAGGTGAGCCGTCCCGTGGTGTAGAGGATCTTGTCGGAGGCCTCGACGCCGTGGCGGTACATCCAGCCCGCGATCTTGTCGACGGCGTTGTGGCGGCCGACATCCTCGGTGTAGCAGAGCGGCGTACCCTCCTTGCACAGCACGCACCCATGGATCGCACCGGCCTCGAGATAGAGCGAGGGCATGGTGTTGATGGTCTGCGTCATCTGATAGAGCCAGGAAGTGCGCAGCTCGGCCTTGGGCAGCGCCACGCTTTCCACCGCTTCGAGGAGGTCGCCGAACGCGGTGCCCTGGGCACAGCCCGAGGTCTGCGTGCGCTTCTTCAGCTTCGCTTCGAAATTGGTGTGATGTGAGGTGCGCACCACGACGAGCTGGAGGTCGTCGTCATATTCCACCTCGGTGACGACGTCGCTGTATTTCAGCATGTTCTGGTTGAGGAGATAGCCGAGCGCCAGATACTCCGGATAATCGCCGATCGTCATCATGGTGACGATCTCCTGGGCGTTGAGATAGAGCGTCAGCGGTCGCTCCATCGGCACCTTGGTCTCGACCCTCGCGCCGGCCTGGTCGACGCCGACGACGCTCTGCGTCAGGCGCGGATCGTCCGGGTTCGGGACGATCAGGGGGACCGGGGCTTTGTCGATCTTCATCATGGGCACGACGTTAGCATGACATTCTGCTCAGGCCGATATAAGCATGTGAGCGAATGAAGAAAATGCCTCCGCTCGCAATGACGGAGATGGTGGTTCCAGCCGCGTGAGGCGACTGGCGGAGATCGCGTTGTGATGAAAATCATCGGCCTTGCGGGATGGAGCGGAGCGGGCAAGACCACGCTGTTGACGCGGCTGATTCCGCATTTCAACGCGCAAGGGCTGCGCGTCTCGGTGATCAAGCATGCCCATCATCATTTCGACGTCGACGTGCCCGGCAAGGATTCCTGGCGCCATCGCGAGGCCGGTGCGGCCGAGGTGCTGGTGTCCTCGGCAAATCGCTGGGCTCTGATGCATGAACTGCGGGGGGCAGCCGAGCCGCGGCTGCCGGAACTGCTCGCAAAGCTGTCGGCGGTCGACCTCGTCGTGGTCGAGGGTTTCAAGCGCGAGCCGCATCGCAAGATCGAGGTGCACCGCGCTGCCAACGGCAAGCAGCTACTGTTTCCCGACGATCCCGGCATTGTCGGGATTGCGACCGACGTTGCGGTTGAAACCAGGCTGCCGACAGTCCATCTCGATGATATCCCGGCCGTGGCCGCGCTGCTCTTGCGCTGCGCGATGACGGCCGACGAGGCGATGGCGAAGAGCGCGCTCGTGCGCTGACGAGGCATCATGGCGCAACTATCCGACGATTGCTTTGCCTTTGGTGGGCCGATGATGTCGGTCGACGATGCGGTCGGCCTGATCGCGGCCCGCGTGAATGCGATCGCCGACATCGAGACGGTGGCGCTGGTCGATGCCGACGGACGGGTGCTCGCGCACGACATCGCCGCGCCGCTGCCGCTGCCACCCTTCACCAACTCCGCGGTCGACGGCTATGCCGTGCGCAATGCGGACCTGCCGCAAGCGAACGAAGAAGCGTTTCCGCTCGACAGCCGTATCGCGGCCGGCAGTGCCGCCGATCATCCGATCAAGCCCGGTCATACCGCACGCATCTTCACGGGCGCGCCGATGCCGCCGGGGGCCGAGACCGTCTTCATGCAGGAGGACGTGCGCGTCGAAGAGAGCGGCAAGATCGTGCTACCGCCGGGGCTAAACCCCGGCGCAAATGTCCGGCCCGCCGGCGAGGATATTCCGCAAGGGTACGTTGCCTTGCGCGCCGGCCAGCGCTTGCGGCCACAACATGTCGCGCTCGCCGCCGCCTTCGGCCAGACCGCGCTCGATGTCATCAGGCGCATTCGCGTCGCGGTGTTCTCGACCGGCGACGAATTGGCCTCGCCCGGCGCACCGCGCGCGGCCTCGCAACTCTACGATTCCAACCGTTTCATGCTGATGGCGATGCTGCGCCGGCTGGGCTGCGAGGTTTCTGATCTCGGCATTTTGCGGGACGAGAAAGCCTCGCTCGCGGATGGTTTGAAGCAGGTCGCAGGCCAGCATGACCTGATCCTCACCACCGGCGGTGTGTCGACCGGCGAGGAGGATCACGTCAAGGCCGCGGTCGAGAGTATCGGCACGCTGGTGCTGTGGCGGATGGCGATCAAGCCGGGCCGACCGGTCGCCATGGGCATCATCGGCGGCACGCCGCTGATCGGCTTGCCCGGCAATCCCGTCGCGAGCTTCGTCACCTTCGTCCACGTGGTGCGGCCGACGGTGCTGGCGCTCGCCGGGGGCCTGCCGGAGCCGTTGCTTCCGATTCCGGTGCGCGCGGCGTTCACCTACAAGAAGAAGGAGGGCCGCCGCGAATATGTCCGGGTCTCCTTGCGCAAGGCCGAGGATGGCGCGCTCGAGGCGATCAAGTTTCCACGCGAGGGCGCCGGGCTGTTGTCATCGTTGGTCGAGACCGATGGGCTGGTCGAGCTCGGCGAAGCGATCACGCAGGTCGAGCCCGGACAGGGCATTGGATTTCTGTCCTATGCGGACCTGATCTGAGCATCGCGCATTGACGCTCCCGACCCGCCTCGCCATGGTGCTGCCATGACCAGAACGACTCTCGATCTCACCGGGCTGAAATGCCCGTTGCCGGCTTTGAAGACGCGCAAGGCGCTGAAGCCGTTGCGGGCAGGGGACCAGCTCGAAGTCTATTGCACCGATCCCCTGTCGGTGATCGACATTCCAAATCTGATCCGGGAAACCGGCGACAAGGTCGAAATCACCGAGCGCAACGATGCGCGCATCGTCTTCTTGATAGAGAAGACCAATGCATCGATAGAAATCATCAATGGTGCGCCGCGTTCTTAGGGCCGTCACCTCGTGGATACCGACCATTTGTCTATCGACATCGATCTGCGCTTCTGTCCCAATCGGTTTCATCTGTGGGACGCGGAGGTTGACTCGTGCCCGCAATGCGCGGAACAAGCTGGTCGAAGCCACGTCGCGTGGTGTCGGGCATAGACGCCGACCCAGGGGGTTAGACTTCTCGAATATGCGTCGTGATCCTGGCGCGTGTCGAAACATTGTGCGGAGCAGCAGGGACGGCTGCGCCGCGACGGGCTGAGCGACAAGGATCGTAGCAGCAGGTTTGCTCAGAAGGGCGGCCTGCAGGGGAGGATTTGTATGGCTACAGTTGAAAGCGCTGGAAGACTGTCAGGCGCTGGCGCGGGATTTCTCGATCGCGAGCGCACGATCGCCACGGCCGGCTTCAATCGCTGGCTGGTGCCGCCGGCAGCACTTTGCATCCATCTGTGCATCGGCATGGCCTACGGCTTCTCGGTGTTCTGGCTGCCGCTATCGCGCGCGATCGGGCTGACCGCGCCCAAGGCATGCCCAGACATTTCATTGTGGCAGGAGCTCTTCACCACCACTTGCGACTGGAAGGTCGCAAGCCTGGGGTGGATGTACACGCTGTTCTTCGTCGTGCTCGGCGTCTCGGCCGCGCTATGGGGTGGTTGGCTCGAGCGGGTCGGGCCGCGCAAGGCCGGCTTCGTTGCAGCGCTGTGCTGGTGCGGCGGCCTCGTGCTTGGCGCCATCGGCATCTATGTCCATCAGCTCTGGATCATGTGGCTCGGCTCCGGCGTGATCGGCGGCGTCGGCCTCGGCCTTGGCTACATCTCACCGGTCTCGACGCTGGTGAAATGGTTCCCCGACCGCCGCGGCATGGCGACCGGCATGGCCATCATGGGCTTTGGTGGCGGCGCCATGATCGGCGCGCCGCTGGCCAACTGGCTGATGGATCAGTTCAAGTCGCCGACCTCGGTCGGCGTCTGGGAAACCTTCCTCAGCATGGGCGCGATCTATTTCGTCTTCATGATGATCGGCGCGTTCCGCTATCGCCTGCCGCCGACGGGCTGGAAGCCCGAAGGCTGGACACCGCCGAGCGAGAAGAAGACGATGATCTCCGAGCATCACGTCCATCTCGACAACGCGCACAAGACGCCCCAGTTCTGGCTGATCTGGTGGGTGTTGTGCTTGAACGTCTCGGCCGGCATTGGCGTGATCGGCATGGCTTCGCCGATGCTGCAGGAAATCTTCGCCGGCAAGCTGATCGGCCTGCCGGACGTCGGCTTCAACGCGCTCAATCCGGCGCAGAAGGCGCAGATCGCGGCGATCGCCGCCGGCTTTGCCGGCCTGTTGTCGCTGTTCAACATCGGCGGCCGCTTCTTCTGGGCCTCGCTGTCGGACTATATCGGCCGCAAGAACACCTACTACACGTTCTTCATCCTCGGCATCGTGCTGTACGCGTTGGCGCCGACATTTGCCGCAACTGGCAACAAACTGCTCTTCGTGCTCGGCTTCGGCATCATCCTGTCGATGTATGGCGGCGGCTTCGCGACGGTGCCGGCCTATCTCGCAGACATGTTCGGCACCCAGTTCGTGGGCGCGATCCATGGCCGTCTGCTGACGGCCTGGTCGACCGCCGGCATCATTGGTCCGGTGGTCGTGAACTACCTGCGCGAATTCCAGCTCGCCGCCGGCGTGCCGCGCGATCAGCTCTATAACTCCACCATGTACATCCTGTGCGCGATGCTGATCGCGGGCCTGATCTGCAACTACCTGGTCAAGCCGGTCGATCCGAAGTGGTACATGAGCGAGGGGGAAGTGGCGAAGCTCCAGGCTGCAACGGCCGGTGTCAACGCGGGGCAGACCGGTTCGTTCGGGATCGGCACCGGTGGTCTCGACGGCAAGGCCGCGCTGTTCTGGCTGTTCGTCGGTGTTCCCTTGGCCTATGGCGTGTACATGACGCTGCTTAGCGCGGTCAAAATCTTCTGATCGCAATCGACACCGCCGCGGGATGCCCATGACAGGCATTCCGCGGCGTTCGCCTTTCCGAATGATCATGATTGGGACTTGAGGGGGATTTCATGCTTCGCACCCGTATCTGCCTTGCCGCCGCGCTGCTGGCCGTAGGGCTTCATACTGCCTCGGCGCAGACCGCGACGTCGCCCGCGACACCCGCGCCGGCCACAACGACCGACGCCAAACCGCCGGGGAAGGTCAAGCTCACCATGCAGAAGCTGAAGCAGATGAAGGCCACCTGGGCGGCCAACAAGCCTAAGCTCAAGGCGTGTCGGGCCGAGGTCAAGGCCAAGGGTCTTATCGGCGATGACCGATGGTTCTACATTCAGGACTGCATGAGCAAGACCTGAGGCCAGGAGCTCACAGTATGCAACTAAAAGGGGGCATGGAGCTTGGGCTACGTGCCCCTTAAATGTTTGTAGGACCTGACTAATCGGGATCAACTATTTGCTTGGCAT
Organism: Bradyrhizobium sp. UFLA05-112; assembly: GCF_053572325.1. Lineage (NCBI taxonomy): Bacteria > Pseudomonadati > Pseudomonadota > Alphaproteobacteria > Hyphomicrobiales > Nitrobacteraceae > Bradyrhizobium > Bradyrhizobium sp. UFLA05-112. The sequence continues at coordinate 49,371 of NZ_JBANBK010000026.1, forward strand.
CTGGTATGCCAATGGGTTAGTTTGGAGCCGTTCTAAAAGTAGGGACCAAGACGCAGCGATGAGCCACGACGTGCAGCAGGTCCGCTCGTTCGAGCATCCGGGCGAGGGACGGAAGCGAGCCAAGGCCACGCCCAAGGGGCGGCAGGTCGACCCGATCGCCGCCCATGAGATCGAGCAATTGCTCGGCGACAGGTCGCGCCGGCGCGATCTGCTCATCGAATATCTCCATCTGGTCCAGGACAAGTATCGCCAGATCTCGGCCGCGCATCTCGCAGCGCTTGCCGACGAGATGAAACTCGCCTTCGCCGAGGTGTTCGAGACCGCGACCTTCTACGCACATTTCGACGTCGTGAAGGAGGGCGAGCCCGATATTGCCCCGCTCACCATCCGCGTCTGCGATTCTCTGACCTGCGCAATGATGGGCGGCGAAAAGCTGCTCGAAGACCTCCAGAGCGCGAGCGGTCCCGGCATCCGCGTCGTGCGCGCACCCTGTGTCGGCCGCTGCGACACCGCGCCTGCGGCCGAGGTCGGCCACAACTTCGTCGACAACGCCACGGTCGGAAATGTGCTGGCGGCAGCGAAGGCCGGCGACACACATGCGCATCTGCCGAAATTTATCGACTACGACACCTATGTCGCCGCCGGCGGCTACAGGCTGCTCAATCGCCTGCGCTCCGGTGAGTTGCCGAAGGAAGATCTGCTGAAGGCGCTCGACGACGCCGCGCTGCGCGGCCTTGGCGGCGCGGGCTTTCCGACGGGACGCAAATGGCGCGCGGTGTTAGGGGAGCCGGGTCCGCGGCTGATGGCGATCAACGGCGACGAGGGCGAGCCCGGTACGTTCAAGGATCGCTATTATCTCGAGACCGACCCGCATCGCTTCATCGAGGGCATGCTGATCGGTGCGCGCGTGGTCGAGGCGTCCGACGTTTACGTCTATCTCCGTGACGAATATCCCGCCTGCCGCGAGATTCTCGAGCGCGAGATCGCAAAGCTCCCCGCGGGCGGCCCGACGCTGCATATGCGGCGTGGCGCCGGCGCCTATATCTGCGGCGAGGAATCCTCGCTGCTCGAAAGCATCGAGGGCAAGCGCGGTCTGCCGCGGCACAAGCCGCCTTATCCGTTCCAGGTCGGTCTGTTCGGCCTGCCCACGCTGATCAACAACATCGAAACGTTGTGGTGGGTGCGCGACATCGTCGAGAAGGGTGCCGATTGGTGGAACAGCCACGGCCGCCATGAGCGCCATGGCCTGCGCAGCTTCTCGGTCTCGGGCCGCGTCAAGAATCCCGGCATGAAGCTCGCGCCCGCTGGGATCACCGTGCGCGAGCTGATCGACGAACATTGCGGCGGCATGGCCGACGGCCACACCTTCTATGCTTATCTTCCGGGCGGCGCGTCCGGTGGCATTCTGCCGGCATCGATGGATGACATCCCGCTCGATTTCGGCACGCTTGAAAAATACGGCTGCTTCATAGGCTCTGCCGCGATCGTGATCCTGTCGCAGAAGGACAGCGTCAGGTCCGCGGCGCTGAACCTGATGAAATTCTTCGAGGACGAGAGTTGCGGCCAGTGCACGCCGTGCCGTGTCGGAACCCAGAAGGCGGCGCTCTTGATGCAGCGGCCGGTCTGGAACCGCGCGCTGCTGGACGAATTGAGCCAAGCGATGCGCGATGCCTCGATTTGCGGGCTCGGACAGGCGGCATCGAATCCGCTCACAACCGTGATCAAATATTTCCCTGACGAGTTCAAGGAAGCGGCCGAATGACGAAGATTACGTTCGAGCTCGATGGCAAGCAGGTGGAAGCCAAACCCGGCGAGACCATCTGGCAAGTCGCAAAACGCCAGGGCCGCGACATCCCGCATCTCTGCTATTCACCGGCGCCAGACTATCGGCCCGATGGCAATTGCCGCGCCTGCATGGTCGAGATCGAAGGCGAGCGCGTGCTTGCGGCGTCCTGCAAGCGCACGCCGTCGGTCGGCATGAAGGTGAAGACCGAGAGCGCCCGCGCGGTCGCGGCGCAGAAGATGGTGATGGAGCTGCTCGTCGCCGACCAGCCGGCGCGCGAGACCTCGCACGATCCCGACTCCAAATTCTGGCACTGGGCCGAGACCACCGGCGTCACCGAGAGCCGCTTCCCCGCCGCCGAGCGCTGGGAGACCGACGCCAGCCATCCGGCGATGCGCGTCAATCTCGATGCCTGCATCCAGTGTGGCCTGTGCGTGCGCGCCTGCCGCGAGGTGCAGGTCAACGACGTCATCGGCATGGCCTACCGCAATGCAGGCGCCAAGATCGTGTTCGACTTCGACGATCCCATGGGCGAGTCCACCTGTGTGGCCTGCGGCGAATGCGTGCAGGCCTGCCCGACCGGCGCTCTGATGCCCGCCGTGATGCTGGACGAGAACCAGACCCGCGTCACATATGCCGACAGGAAGGTCGATTCGCTCTGCCCGTTCTGCGGCGTCGGCTGCCAGGTGACCTACGAGGTCAAGGACGAGAAGGTGATCTACGCCGAGGGTCGCGACGGCCCCGCCAATCACAACCGCCTTTGCGTCAAGGGCCGCTTCGGCTTCGACTACATCCATCATCCGCATCGTCTGACAAAGCCGCTGGTGCGGCTGCCGAACGCGAAAAAGGACGCCAACGACCAGGTTGACCCCACCAATCCCTTTACTCATTTCCGCGAAGCCTCGTGGGAGGAAGCGCTCGACATCGCGGCCAAGGGCCTCGTCAAAATCCGCGACGAGAAGGGTGTGAAGGCGCTTGCAGGCTTCGGCTCGGCCAAGGGGTCGAACGAGGAGGCCTATCTGTTCCAGAAGCTGGTACGCACTGGCTTCGGCTCTAACAACGTCGATCATTGCACGCGGTTGTGCCACGCCTCGTCGGTGGCGGCGCTGTTCGAAGGCCTGAGCTCGGGCGCCGTGTCTGCGCCCTTCGCGGCCGCGATGGATGCGGAAGTCATCTGGGTGATCGGCGCCAATCCGACCGTGAACCACCCCGTCGCGGCGACCTACATCAAGAACGCGGCCAAGAAGGGCGCAAAGCTGTTCGTCATGGATCCGCGTCGGCAGTCGTTGTCGCGTCACGCCACCAAGCATTTGCAGTTCAAGCCGGGTGCCGACGTTGCGATGTTGAATGCGATGATCAACACGATCATCACCGAGGGCCTGACCGACGACCAGTACATTGCCGGTTACACCGAGGGCTTTGAGGACCTGAAGGAGAAGATCAAGGAATTCACGCCGGAGAAGATGGCGCCGATCTGCGGCATCCCGGCGCAAACGCTGCGCGAGGTCGCCAGAACCTATGCCCGTGCAAAGTCGTCGATCATCTTCTGGGGCATGGGCATCAGCCAGCATGTCCACGGCACCGACAATGCGCGCTGCCTGATTGCGCTCGCGCTGATCACCGGCCAGGTCGGCCGTCCCGGCACGGGCCTGCATCCGCTGCGGGGCCAGAACAACGTCCAGGGTGCCTCCGACGCCGGCTTGATCCCGATGTTCCTGCCCGACTATCAGCCGGTTGGCCACGACGACATGCGCGGCAATTTCGAGAAGCTGTGGGGACAAGACCTCGATCCCGTGCGCGGTCTGACCGTGGTCGAGATCATGAACGCGATCCACGCCGGCGAGATCAAGGGCATGTATATCGAGGGCGAGAATCCCGCGATGTCAGATCCCGATCTCCAGCATGCGCGCGAAGCGCTCGCCATGCTCGGCCACCTCGTGGTGCAGGATCTCTTCGTCACCGAGACCGCGTTCCATGCCGACGTCATTTTGCCGGCTTCGGCGTTTGCGGAGAAGGATGGCTCTTTCACCAACACCGATCGCCGCGTGCAGCTCGCGCGCCAGGTGATCAAGCCGCCGGGCGATGCGCGGCAGGATCTCTGGATCATCCAGGAGATCGGCAAGCGGATGGGCTTGCCGTGGAATTACTCCGGCCCCGGCGACGTCTATACCGAGATGGCGGAGCTGATGCCGTCACTGAAGAACATCAGCTGGGAGCGGCTGGTGCGCGAAGGCGCCGTGACTTATCCAGCCGACGATCCGAACAAACCGGGCAACGAGATCATCTTCACCACCGGCTTCCCGACCGCAAGCGGTCGCGGCAAGATCGTGCCGGCCAAAGTCATCCCGCCGGACGAGTTGCCGGACGACGAGTATCCGATGGTGCTGTCGACCGGCCGCGTGCTCGAACACTGGCACACGGGCTCGATGACGCGTCGCGCTCAGGTACTCGACCAGATCGAGCCGGAAGCGGTGGCCTTCATGTCGCCGAAGGACATGCGCAAGAAGAAACTCGCGCCCGGCGATTTCATTCGCCTGGAGACCCGTCGCGGCGCGGTCGAGGTCAAGGTGCGCTCCGACCGCGACGTGCCGGAGAACATGGTGTTCATGCCGTTCTGCTACGCGGAAGCGGCGGCGAACCTTCTCACCAATCCGGCGCTCGATCCCTTCGGCAAGATCCCCGAGTTCAAGTTCTGCGCCGCGCGTGCCGAACGCGTCGAGATGCGCGACGCGGCGGAGTAGGTGGCCCCGTCGTCGTCACCGCGACAAGCGCTCGCCACATGAACCGCTGTCATGCCCCGCGGAAGCGGGGCATCCAGTACGCCGCGGCTTGTCCGTATCTCGTCACGGTCTCTGGAATACTGGATCGCCCGCCCTCGCGGGCGATGACGTCGAGGATGTGGTCTGCGCATAACACAATCGCGTCATTGCGAGCGCAGCGAAGCAATCCAGAAATCAACCCGGCAGTGGCAGTCTGGATTGCTTCGTCGCTTCGCTCCTCGCAATCACGGTGGTAGATGATAGTGCATGTCCAAAGCCACCCCTGCCACACGCGCGCTTACTGCCGCCTCCGTATCCTTCACCGTGCACGCCTATGACTACGATCCGGACGCCGAGAGCATCGGGCTTCAGGCTGCTGCCGCGCTTGGTGAAGATCCTGCGCGGGTGCTGAAGACGCTGATGGCGATTGTCGACGGCAAGCCGGTTTGCGTCGTCGTTCCTTCCGACCGGGAAGTCTCGATGAAGAAGCTCGCGGCGGCTGCGGGCGGCAAGTCGGCTCAGATGATGAAGCCGCTCGAGGCCGAGCGCGTCACCGGCTTCAAGGTCGGCGGCATCAGCCCATTCGGGCAACGGCGCGCGGTGACGACCATCATCGACGAGGGCGCGCTCGGGCACGACCTCGTCTACGTCAATGGCGGCCAGCGCGGCTTGCAGGTGCGGCTCAGCCCGCGCGATGTGCGCGATGTCTTGAAGGCCATGGCTGCGGATGTGCTCGCCTGATCAGCGCGAGACCAAATTGGAAGCTGCCGATCATCCGAGCCATACGAACGGGAATGTCCCATCCGATGGGTCGGAAGGTCGCGGCGCCCGAATGTACGGCGCAGGCGTCTCGCGGGTCCGATAGGCATGTACGGCTGGCCGCGTCGGCGCAACGCGCGCGCCATCGATCGGACGGGCCGTTGCCGCACCGGGAGCGGCAAATGCAACGGTGCTGACCACGAGCGCTGTCAGTACCAGGCCAGCGGCGTGCGTCTTGCGGGCAGTCATGGGAATTCTCCTTGCAGGCGTTCCAGCAGGCTCCGATAGCCTGCCGTTCATCCCTGAGATCGCGATGGCCGCGATCTCATTCCCACAAGGTTTCGTGATCGATCGCTCGCGGATGTTTCGCTATTGTTTCTGCAAGAGCTTCAGTCGGCACCGCAGCGCTTCGCGAATATGCGCGCGCGCCAGTTCTTCGGCCTTGTCGCCGTCGCGGGCGGCAATGGCATTGATGATGGCCTGATGCTCCCTGTGGCTCGTGGAGGGGCGGCCGGCGACGGAAAACGTGGTCGGGCCGAGCAGCGCGATCCAGTCCTGGAGCTCCTTCGATGCGTTGTCGAGATAGCGGTTGCGCGCGGCGCGGCACACCGCCTCGTGGAAGGTGCGGTTGAGTCTCGCCATCTCGGCGGCGTCGCCGGAATGTTCGGTAAAAGCCTGCTCGATATCGGTCATCGCGTCGATCTCGGGGCGCGAGGCGTGCTCGGCGGCGAGCCGGGCGGCGGCGCCCTCCAGGATCTCGCGCATGGCGTAGAGCTCGAGCACCTCGGAAACGTCGAGATTGCGGACGATCAGCCCACGGCCCGCGGCCGGCTGCACGAAGCCGCGCGCGGCGAGCCGCCCCAGCGCTTCGCGCACCGGCGTGCGGCTGACGTTGAGCCGCTGCGCGACCTCCTCCTCCCGCAAGCGGTCGCCGGCGCGGTAGCTGCCGGCCTGGAGCGCCTCGCACAGCGAGCGGAACACGGCTTCGCCCAATGCGACGCCGGAACCGCGATCGATCGATCCGCTTGTCTTTGCCTGGCGCCTGGCCATGCTCTCTCCGATCCCGGCGCATCGTTCCCATGCAAAGCGGAGCGTTGCGCGACGCTTGTATATCTTTGTATACAAACGTGCGCAATGGCGGTACCGTCGGACAACCATGGAATGGCTCCAGCTCTGGGGTCCTGGCAGGCGGCATGAGCAGAAAATACGACGTGCTGGTGATCGGTGGTGGTAATGCCGCGCTCTGCGCGGCAATTGCCGCGCGACGCGGCGGTGCCTCGGTCGTCGTGCTGGAAGGCGCGCCTAAATTCTATCGCGGCGGCAACACCCGCCACACCCGCAACATGCGCTGCGCGCATGACGCCGCGACCGAGATCCTGACAGGCCCGTACACCGAGGAGGAGTTCTGGAAGGACCTGCTGCTGGTGACCGGTGGACAGACGGACGAGGAGCTGGCGCGCCACATGATCCGGGAGTCGAAGGATATCCTGAACTGGATCGTGGAGCAGGGCGTGCGCTGGCAGCCCTCGCTCGGCGGCACGCTCAGCCTCGGGCGCACCAACTCCTTCTTCCTCGGCGGCGGCCGGGCGATGCTCAATGCGCTGTATCTGACCGCCGAACGGCTCGGCGTCGAGATCCATTATGATGCCGAGGTCACCGATCTCGTGATCGAGGACGGCATGTTCCTGGCCGCGCGTCTCAAGCGGCCGATCGATGGCGCAAACGAGATACGCGCGACCTCGCTGGTCGCCGCCGCCGGAGGCTTCGAGGCCAACATCGAATGGCTGAAGGAATATTGGGGCGAGGCCGCCGACAATTTCCTGATCCGCGGCACGCCCTATAATCGCGGCTCCATCCTGAAGATGCTGCTTGCCAAGGGTGTCCAGGAGGTCGGCGATCCCACCCAGTGCCACGCCGTCGCGATCGATGCGCGGGCGCCGAAATTCGACGGTGGCATCATCACACGGCACGACTCCGTCGTGTTCGGCATCGTCGTCAACAAGCACGCGCAGCGCTTCTATGATGAGGGGGAGGACATCTGGCCGAAGCGCTACGCGATCTGGGGGCGTCTGGTCGCAGCGCAGCCGGACCAAATCGCCTACATCATCTTCGACTCGACTGTCGTCACGAGCTTCATGCCGACGCTGTTTCCGCCGATTGCGGGCGCGAGCGTTGCCGAGCTCGCCGGCAAGCTCGATCTCGATCCGCTCGCACTGGAAAAGACCGTCGCCGATTTCAACGCTGCGGTGCTATCAGGCACTTTCGACCACACCATCCTCGACGACTGTCGCACCGAGGGTGTCACGCCGCCGAAGACGCATTGGGCGCGGCGAATCGAGACGCCGCCCTATCTCGCCTATCCGGTGCGTCCCGGCATCACCTTCACCTATCTCGGCATCCGCGTCACCAAGGAGGCGCGTATGCTGATGAACGACGGCAAGCCATCGGCCAACATGTTCGCGGCCGGTGAAATCATGGCCGGCAATGTGCTGGGCAAGGGCTATGCCGCCGGTATGGGCATGACGATCGGCAGCGTGTTCGGGCGGATCGCAGGACGGGAAGCGGCGAAACATGCACGGAACTAGGATTCTTGACGAAGCCGACCGTCTGATGACGGTCTGCAATTCGTGCCGCTACTGCGAAGGCCTGTGCGCGGTATTTCCCGCGATGGAGATGCGCCGCGCGTTTTCCGATGGCGACCTCAATTATCTCGCCAATCTCTGTCATGCCTGCGGCGCCTGTTACGTGGATTGCCAGTTTTCGCCGCCGCACGAGTTCAACGTCAACGTCCCGCAGACGCTGGCGATAGCACGCGCGGAGTCCTATGCGGCCTATGCCTGGCCACGGGCGCTGTCTGGCGTGTTCGCACGCAACGGTCTCGTCATCAGCGTCATGGCTGCGCTCAGCATGGCCGCGTTCATCCTCGGCTTTGCCGCCGCGCACGACCGTGATGTGCTGTTCGGAGTCCATAGCGGTCCCGGCGCCTTCTACAAGCTGATGCCGCACAACGCGATGGCGGCACTATTCGGTGCCGCGTTCCTTTACGCGATCCTGGCGCTGGTGATGAGCGTTCGCGCGTTCTGGCGCGACATCGGCGCGCCGATCGGCGGCCGCGCGGATGGCGGCTCGATCTTCCAGGCGATCCGCGATGCCGGCGAGCTCCGCTATCTCCATGGCGGCGGCGTCGGCTGCTACAATGAGGACGATCGGCCGACCGACCGGCGCAAGCTCTACCATCACCTTACCTTCTACGGCTTTCTCTTGTGCTTCGCTGCGACATGCGTCGGCACGCTCTATCATTATCTGCTGGGACGCGAGGCGCCTTATCCTTGGTGGGATTTACCGGTCGTGCTCGGCACGCTTGGCGGCATCGGCCTCGTCGTCGGGCCGATCGGTTTGTTCATCGCCAGGATGCAGCGCGATTCCGCGTTGCTCGATGAAGGCCGCTACGGCATGGATGTCGGCTTCATCGCCATGCTGTGCTTGACCGGCATCACGGGCCTCGCGCTGCTCGTCTTGCGCGAGACCGCCGCGATGGGCCCGCTGCTCGCGCTGCATCTCGGCGCAGTGTTCGCACTGTTCATCTCCATGCCCTATGGCAAGTTCGTGCATGGCATCTACCGCTTCACGGCCCTGGTGCGCTACGCGCAGGAGCGGCGGCAAGCCGGCTAGCCTGCCGACTACGCCATCTCGCGTCGTCGCCGTTCGCCGGATGCAATCTCGGAGAACGCCGCATCGAACGGCTCTCGGAGTTCCGCGAGGCGTCAGACCAGCACGGCCTGGCGCACGCGGCCAGCATCGCCGAACACACGTAAATACCGTTCGATCTCGGACGGCATGCCGGTCGCCTTCTCCGGATTGTCGGACAGTTTGACGGCGGGACGTCCGTCGACCGACGTCACCTTGCAGACGAGCGAGATCGGATCGAGATTGACGGAGCCGTCGGGCGGGCAGCCGACGAAATCATTGGTGAGGTTGGTGCCCCAGCCGAAGGAGAGGCGCACCCGGCCAGAGAAGTGATGATAGGTCTCCTCGATCGAGCCGACATCCATCGCGTCGGAAAAGACAAGCAGCTTGTCCCTGGGATTGCGGCCCTTCTTCTCCCACCATTTGATGATCTCTTCGCCGGCCTGGATCGGTGGCGCGCTGTCGGGGCGGAAGCCGGTCCAATCGGCGACCCATTCCGGCGCATCACGCAGGAAGGCCTTGGTGCCGAAGGCGTCGGGCAGCGCGATCAGGAGGTTGCCTCCATAGGTCTGGCGCCACTGGTCGAGAATGCGATAGGGCGCGAAGCGCAACTCCTCGTCGTCCTTGGCGAGCGCGGCCGCCACCATCGGCAACTCGTGCGCATTGGTGCCGATCGCCTCGAGATCATTGTCCATGGCGAGCAGGACGTTGGAGGTGCCGATGAAGGATTGCCCGAGCCCTTCCTTCACCGCCTCTACGCACCAGCGCTGCCAGAGGAAGCCGTGGCGACGGCGCGTGCCAAAGTCTGACAGGCGCAGATTCTCGAGCTGGCGGAGCCGCTCGACCTTGGTCCACAGCTTGGCCTTGGCGCGGGCATAGAGCACGTCGAGCTCGAAGCGGCCACGGCCCTTGATCGCCGCGCGCGAGCGCAACTCGTTGAGAATCGCGAGCGCCGGAATTTCCCACATCGTGGTGTGGGTCCAGGGCCCGTGAAAGTGCAATTCGTACTGGCCCTCGACCTTGCGCAGCTCGTATTCGGGCAAGCGGAATTCGGCGAGCCAGCGGATGAAATCGGCCGAGAACATGTGGGTCTTGCCGTAGAAGGTGTTACCGGCAAGCCAGATCAGCTCTTTCTTGGTGAAGCGGATGGTGCGGGCATGGTCGAGCTGGGCGCGCAGCTCGCCCTCGTCGATGATCTCGGCAAGGCGCACATGGCGCGAGCGGTTGATGACCGAAAATGTCACCCTCTGATCCGGGTAGAATTCCCGAATCATCTGTAACATCAACAGCTTGTAGAAATCGGTGTCGAGCAGGCTGCGGACGATCGGGTCCAGCCGCCAGCTGTGGTTATAGGTTCGGCTCGCAATATCGGTCACGGTCATGGCCGAATTCTAGCGTGGCCGATGCGGCGCAACCAGTGGGTTTGGCGGGGGGCAGGGCGGCCCTGTTCATGCCCCCGAGGCGGTCGCAGCGACCGCCTCGAGCTGGCTGCGGATCCACCGATGGGCCGGGTCCTTCTGGTAGCGCTGGTGCCAGACCATGAACATCGGCAATTCGGCGAGCGTCCTTGCGCGCGGGGCGAGCGGAATGTGCACATGCGCGAAGTCGCGCATCAGACCGTCCGCAAGCAGGCTGGGCATGCTCGCCAGCATGTCGGAGCCGCGCAGGAAAGACGGCACGCCGGAGAAGCTCGGCACCGATATCGCGATATCGCGGTGGAAGCCGTTTGCCGCAAGCCTACGGTCGAAGTCGAGCCGCTCGTTGTCGGTATAAACTACGGTGACGTGGCGCGCAGCGAGATAGGCATGGCGCGTCGGCGGCGCCGAACGCGCTGTTCGGTCGTAGTAGCAGACGTAGTGATCCCTGAGCAGGCGCTTCTGCACGATGTCGATGCCAGATGGCGGCAGCGGGCTGATCAGGAGGTCGCAACGGTTCTCGCGCAGCATGGCAGGCGAGGGTGATTGCGAGGGGATCACGCGCAGATTCAGGCTCTTCACCTGGGCTGCGACATGGCGGAAGAAGCGCGGCAGCAATAGGTCGCGCTGGAAATCGTTGGCGGCGATCGTCAGCGACAGGTGCGCTGCTTTCGGTTCGAAGGTGACGCCGCCGGCAAAGCTCCGCATCTCGTCGATCAGCGCGCGCGCCTTGGCGGCGAGCGCCTGGGCATGCGCGGTTGCGACGATGCCACGGCCGGATTTGGCAAACAGGGGATCGCCGGCGATGCGCCGCAGCTTCTTCAGCCCGTGGCTGACGGCGGATTGGGTGAGGCCGAGTCGGGTCGCGGCCGCCGTCACCGAACCCTCTTCAAGCACCGCGAGAAACAGCGACAGCGAATGGCCATCGAGGGCCAAATGATCGATTTCTTTCATGAGATACATTATAATTGATCTATTTATCTTGAGAATAGGTCGGCGCATCCTCGTTGTCATAAGCCGCGCGCCCAGCCGCGCCAAAGGGAGACAACGCCAGATGACCGCCCAGGCCGCTCGTATCGCAGCCGCGCAGGACGCCGCCCGCCTCAACCGCCCCGAACCGTTCACTCCGCCTCTTGGCGATGGCGGCTTCTTCCAGCGTGACCGTTCCATCCACCCGCCGGCGCATGCGCCCGGCTACAAATCCTCGGTGCTGCGCTCGCCGCGCCAGTCGCTGCTTTCGCTGGAGAGCTCGATCTCGGAGATCACCGGCCCGGTGTTCGGTCACAACGACCTCGGGCCGCTCGACAACGACCTGATCCGCAACTACGCCAAGGACGGCGATCCCATTGGCGAGCGCATCATCGTGCACGGCCGGGTGATGGACGAGACCGGCCGCGGCGTGCCCAATACGCTGGTGGAGTTCTGGCAAGCCAATGCTGGCGGCCGCTATCGGCACAAGAAGGACACCTATCTGGCGCCGGTCGACCCGAATTTTGGCGGCTGCGGCCGCGCGCTCAGCGACGACAGCGGCTACTACTACTTCCGCACCATCAAGCCCGGCCCCTATCCCTGGCGCAACTACGTCAACAGCTGGCGCCCGGCGCATATCCATTTTTCGGTGTTCGGCTCGGGCTTCGCGCAGCGGCTGATCACCCAAATGTATTTCGAGGGCGATCCCCTGATCCCGGTCTGCCCAATCCTCACGACGATCCCGGACAAGGACGCGCTCGACCGTCTCGTCGCGCCGCTTGATCTCAACGCCTCTATCCCGTTCGACTCGCTTACCTACCGCTTCGACATCGTGCTGCGCGGGGCGCGCTCCACCTATTTCGAAAATCGCCCGGAAGGAAACTAAAGTCATGGCGCAGCCGCTCAACTACCTCAAGGAAACTGCTTCCCAGACCGCCGGGCCCTACGTTCATATCGGATTGATCCCGGGCATGGCCGGCTTCGACATCTTTGAGAAGAACTTCTCCAACGTGCTCGTTACACCGAACACCAAGGGCGAGCGCATTACGCTGGAGGGCCGCGTGCTCGACGGCACCGGTACGCCGCTGCGCGACGTGCTCCTGGAGATCTGGCAGGCCAATGCGGCCGGCCGCTACAACCATCCGGCTGACCGCTCGGCCGGCGCGCTGGAGGAGGACTTTCGTGGCTGGGGTCGCGCGGGTTCGGATTTCGACAGCGGGCTGATCACCTTCGAGACGATCAAGCCGGGCGCGATCACGGACAAGGCCGGGCGCAAATGTGCCCCGCACGTCAACGTCTGGATCGTCGCCCGCGGCATCAATATCGGGTTGAACACGCGGCTCTATTTTTCGGATGAAGAGGCCGCGAACGCTGCCGATCCCGTGCTCAATTTGATCGAGCAGCCGGTGCGACGGTCTACCCTGATCGCTGAGCGCAGCGAGCGCGCCGGCAAGGTGGTGTACTCCTTCACGATCAATCTACAGGGACCCGAGGAGACTGTGTTCTTCGACGTCTAAAAGCCGTCGATGGCTACGCAAGGCCGGCCTCATTGAACGGTGAGGCCGGCCTTTTGCTGAGGACCCGCGGCTGATCACCCATTCCCGTTATCCGCCCGAGCCGATACGATGGCTTATTCTGGGGCCGGAGGAGGGCCATGGGAAAGCGCTCTAGGGCAGGCGGGCCGAGCAGATCGGGTAGCAACACGGCGAAGACGAAAAAGCGACGCAGCGTGCCGAAGGCATCGCGCGCTTCCGTTTCCGCGCGGGCAAAACCTGGAGCAGCGCAGCTTGCTCTCGAACTCCAGGAAGCGAGAAAGCGGCAGGCCGCGACGGCCGAGGTCCTCAGACTCATCTCGGATGCGCCGACTGATCTTCCGCGCGTGTTCGACCGGATCGTCAGGAATGCGGCGCGGCTCTGCCAGAGCGTTCTCAGCGCCGTCTATCGCAGCGACGGGGAACGCGTTCATCTTGTCGCCTATGACCAGTTCTCGCCGGAATCGATCGCGGCGGTGCAGAAAGCCTATCCGGCGCCGATCGCGAGCGAAAACCTCATCTCGGTTGCCGTTCGCGAGCGGCGCGTCGTGCACGAGCCGGACGTGCTCGTCTCCGGCGGATACAGTGAATTGCAGCGGACGTCGAGCTATCGCAGCATCCTCGTGGTGCCGATGCTTCGCGACGAGGTCGCAATTGGCGCCATCGCCGTCATGCGGCTCGTGCCGCAACTATTCCCCAAGGCGCAGGTCGAGCTGTTGAAGACGTTCGCGGGACAAGCGGTCATCGCAATCGAGAACGCGCGGCTCTTCACCGAGGTGCAGGAGCGCACACGGCAGTTGTCGCAATCGCTGGACGAACTGCGCGCCGCCCAGGACGGTCTCCTGCAAACGGAAAAACTCGCCGCTTTGGGACGGCTCGTGGCGGGAGTCGCGCACGAGATCAATACGCCCGTCGGCACCAGTCTGACGGTCGCCTCCGCCTTCGCCAACAAGGCCAATCGTTTCGAAGCCGACGTCGCGCGCGGCGATCTACGTCGTTCGACCCTCAACGAATTCATCGCAGCCGGCCGCGAGGCGGCATCGCAGATCATCATCAACCTCAATCACGCAGTCGATCTGATCCAGTCGTTCAAACAGGTCGCGGCCGATCGCAACGTGTCGGATCGCAGGCGCTTCGATCTCGGCGAGGTCACCGAGCAGGTCGTCAAGGGACTACGCTCCGGGCTACGCAGCGAAAATCTTTTAGTCAGGGTCGAATGCGAACCCAATCTCGCGATGAACAGCTACGCCGGGCCTTACGGCCAGGTGCTCACCAATCTCGTGATCAACTCCGCGGTGCACGCCTTTCCGGACGGCGTGCGAGGATCGGTTCATATCGCGGCGCAGGCGCACGGCAAGGACAAGGTCGAAGTGCTGTTTTCGGACGACGGCTGTGGCATGACCGCCGAAGTCAGGCGCCAGGCGTTCGATCCGTTCTTCACAACAAGACGCGACCAGGGCAGCACCGGTCTCGGACTGCACATCGTCCACAACATCGTCACGAGCCGTCTGGGCGGCCGGATCAAGCTGGAGACGGAGCCCGGTGCCGGAACGACATTCCGCATCATCGTGCCGCGCGAAGCACCGCCGGAATTCGTCGCGAAGTGAACGGCGGACGGTTGAGCCGAGCTCCCCTTCCGTCGCGCTGAGCAACGTCTTCGAACGCTCCGAAGATGACGGTCGGCCGTTCTTTAGGCCTGAAGCGGGATGGGTTTTGGTTGAATCGCGGCGCCCAGAACGCAGAGCACATCGTAGGGAGAGGTCGAATCTCCGAACGGCCAACCGAACCTGATTTCATCCTGCTCTAATTTCGCCAAAATGGCATTTATTCCTAGTTACGGGGCAGGACTGTTGTGTAGGAGTCCTGTATGTTCAGACCTATTCTTATTGCGTCTCTCTTTGTCGTGACCAGTTCGATCGCTTCGGAAGCACGTCCTTTTCGCACCAGCACGGCACTGGAATGTAATGTGACGATGCCGTGCGACTTCTCATTGTCTCAAGTTCGTCGCGAGAGAGTTTTGCCGGACGCGAGACGAACGCACCTCGTGACGCGAGGAGCGGTCGCTGACGCTCAAGCCGCCGTGACACAGGTGAATGTTTCCGGCACCCAGATCGTCGGCGGTCGCCCGTCCGGGTGCCCTCGAAGCTTCTGCGGCTGCGGCGCGGCCTTGCATGTCTTCGGCCGGATCGTCCCGGAATTGAATCTTGCGGCCAATTGGCTGCGCTTCCCACGGACAGCGCCGGCACCGGGCATGGTTGCGGCACGGCGCGGACACGTCTTCGTCTTGGAGCAACACCTCCAAGGCGACATGTGGATGGCGTACGATGCCAACTCAGGCAATCGCTCAACGCGAATTCACGCGCGGTCGCTGCGAGGCTATACCGTCGTCAACCCGCACGCGACGTGACGACAATTAGGTCGTCAGGTCGCTCCCCTGCGCAGAGATCATTCCCCGCCATGTAGCTGCGCGCGAAAGGCGCGCGGCGAAAGCCCAGTCGCGGCGGCGTAGACCCGGCTGAAATAGGCCGGGTCGTCGAAGCCGAGTGCGTAGGCGATCGTCGAGACCGGCAGGTTCGTGTAGACGAGGTTGCGCCGCGCCTCGCGTATCAGGCGGTTGAGGATCAGATGCGAAGCAGTGTCTCCGGTCGCGGTGCGCGTGATCCGGTTGAGATGGGTCGGCGTCACCGACAGCGCCCTGGCATAGTCGGCAACGCTCCAGCGTCCGAGATGGTGCGCTTCGAGCAGCGCCTCGAAGCGGCGGAACAGGTCGGAGTCCGCTGAGCCGCCGCCGCCACTCCTGCCGGTGAGCTCGCGGGCCACGAGACCAATCACCGCCGCCGACAACGCGCGCAACACATGCGCGCGGCCGAAGTTGCGGCCCGCGTGCTCGGCAAAGATCTGCTTCATGGTAGTGCGGATCTGCGGCGTGCCGCGCACCACGGCCGATTGCGACAGCGTGCCGCGCAGGCCTTCCGAGGCGAGCAGCGCCTCGTCGAGAATTTCGGCCGCGATCGTCAGCACCCAGCCCTGGGTATCAGGCACGAAGCGGAAACCGTGTACGTGGCCGACCGGTACGTTGACGATCTGCATCGGTTTCAACGGCACCACACGCCCGTCGAGCGTTGCCTCGCCCCCGCCGCGTTCGATCAGCAGCACCTGGTGCAGCCGCGCGTGGCGGTGCGCGGCCAGCGTCCAATCATGCAGCACCGAGCGGGAGGCGATGGTCTCGCAATGCACGACGTCGGGCAGATCGCCGGATTCGCCGAACAAATTGTAGACCTTGATGGCCGTTGTCGAGGGAGCACGGGGCATGTTCGAATTGTACAAGACAAAGGCCGATCCCTCCATCGGTTTACCGCACGAAATCTGCGAAAAACCCGCAAACGGGAGGACGGGAAAATGAAAGTTCAGGTCTGTATCATCGGCGGCGGCCCGTCGGGGCTGCTGTTGTCCCAGCTCCTGCACCTCAAGGGCATCGACACGGTCGTGTTGGAGAAATACAGCCGCGACCATGTGCTCGGCCGCATCCGCGCCGGCGTGCTGGAGCATGGCTTTGCCGAGCTGATGCGCGAGGCGCAGTGCGGCGAGCGGATGGACCGTGAAGGCGAGATACACAAGGGCTTCGAGATCGCCCATGACGGCGTGCTCTCGCATATCGACCTTCACAAACATTCCGGTGGCAATTCGGTGCTGGTCTACGGCCAGACCGAGCTGACGCGCGATCTCTACGAGGCGCGCGACCGTCTCGGCGGCAAGGTCGTGCACAATGCCGAGGACGTCACGCCGCACGATCTCAAGTCGGACAAGCCGTTCGTGACCTATCGCGCGAACGGGGAGACAATCCGCGTCGACTGCGACTACGTCGTTGGCGCCGACGGCTTCCACGGTATCAGCCGCAAGTCGATTCCGAAGGACGTATTGCGCGAATTCGAGAAGGTCTATCCGTTCGGCTGGCTCGGCGTCCTGTCGCGCACAAAACCGGTCTCGCCGGAGCTCATCTATGTGAAGCACGAGCGCGGCTTTGCGCTCTGCTCGCTGCGCTCGCAGGTGCTCAGCCGCTACTACATCCAGGTGCCGCTGACCGACAAGGTGGAGGACTGGCCCGACGAGGCGTTCTGGGCCGAGCTGAAGCGCCGTTTGCCGGACGAGGTCGCCAGCCGCCTGATCACCGGTCCGTCGATCGAGAAAAGCATCGCGCCGCTGCGCAGCTTCGTGGCCGAGCCGATGAGCTATGGCCGTCTGTTCCTCGCGGGCGATGCCGCCCACATCGTGCCGCCGACCGGCGCGCGCGGGCTCAACAGCGCAGCTTCCGATATCTATTATCTCTATCACGCGATGCTCGCGCACTATCAGAAGGGCGATGATTCCGGCCTTGAGAGCTATTCAGCCAAGGCGCTGGCGCGAATCTGGAAGGCGCAGCGCTTCTCCTGGTGGATGACGATGATGCTGCATCGTTTTCCCGACCGGATCGACTACGAGGACAGGCTGCAGCAGACCGAACTGGAATATTTGTTCTCGTCCGAGACGGCGCAGCGCCTGCTCGCGGAGAATTACGTCGGATTGCCGTTCTGAGACGAGCATGCTGCCTTCCCTTCTCCCGCAAGGGGAGAGGGTGCAGCGGCGCGCTTGGCGCTACTTGCCTTCCAGCGTATTCACCGGCGTCCAATCCGCGGCTGGCGGATTGGTGATGAATTCCTTGGCGCGCATTGCAAAGAGCGCTGATGGTGCGTCTGTTGCAGCGACGTTGTCGAAGCAAGCTGCTGCCTTCGCGAATTCGCGCGCCCGCCAGTGGGCAAGCCCCCCGGCATAGCCCATCGCCGTCTTCGCTTGCTCTGCCGTCTCCACGCCTCGCGCGGCCAGCGGCTCATAGACCCTGATAGCCTCGTCGCGGCCTTTGACACGGACGGCGTCGAGCTCGCGCCAGACAAATTTGTCGGCGGTTTGCGCTACCGTCATTTCGGAGGCCATGATCGAGGTCGCAAAGTATTTGTTGGCGCCTTCGAGGCGTGAGGCGACGTTCACAGTATCGCTCATGACGGTATAGTTGAAGCGCCGGTGCGAGCCGATATTGCCGACCACGGCCTCACCGGTGTTGAGGCCGATGCGGTGCGCAAGGCTTTCGAAGGCGGTGTGGTTGCGGTTGAGCTCGTCGAGCCGCGCGTTGCAGGCAAGCGCCGCGCGCACGGCATTGCAGGCGTGATCGGGATCGGCGACCGGGGCGCCGAACACAGCCACGATGGAATCGCCGATATATTTGTCGACGTAGCCGCCATGGCTTTCGATGACGTCAGTCATGGCAGAGAGATACGCGTTCATAAGCGCGACCAGCTCGCTAGGTGCCATCTTTTCGGCGATCGAGGAGAAACCGGCGAGGTCCGAGAAGAACACGGTGACGTTGCGCATCTCGCCGCCGAGCGCGGGCATCTTACCGGAAGTCACCATGCTCTCGATCACCTGCGGGGCAAGGTAGAGCGCAAAACTCCTGCGCAGGAAGCGTTCACCCCGGTCGGCGATGATGAAACGGTAGCCGATCATCATGGCGCTAGCGGCAAGCCCTGCGAGCGCCGGCTCGGTCAAAGGCAGGGCGTGGGCGCGAACGAACAGGCTCACCGCGCAAGCGGTGTAGACGGCCATGAGTGCAAGATAGGCGAGCGCCGCGCGGCCCGGCGCAAGCAGGCAGGAAGCGAATGCGATGATCCCCGCAATGACGATCGTGAGAACGGTTCGCATGGGGAAGCCGAGCTCGCTCACCGCATCGCGCTCCATCAGATTGCGCACGACGGTCGCGTGGATAAAGACGCCGGCGATGTCGCTGCGTGCTGCCGGTGCCTTCCGTGAGGGGGCGGGCAGGGCGCATCGCGGTGCCGGCGTGCCATCATATCCGCCCGCGAGATGCAGCGACGTGAGCTTGCGGTCGTAGACATTGAGCACGCTGCCGAGAATGACGACCTTGCCGTCAAAGGCGCGGTGGAAGAACTCGCCGTTGCCTTTCTCGACGCAGGCGCGCAGATCCGCGAAGGAAAACTTCGGAACGTCGCGGCCGACGCCACGGAAATTGAGCGTCAGCGTATTCGGCACGGCACTCGGGATGGCGTAACCGGCGAGCACCGTGCTGCCGTCCGGCGCAAGCTCGGGCTTTGCGCCGAGCGCGCGCGAGGCCAGCTCGACCGCCATCGCGGGAACTTCCTTGCCATCGATCGAAAAGCTCAGCGGCATTCGCCGGATGATGTCGTCGGGGTCGGTGTTGACGTTGAGCGCGCGGATATTGCCCTTCACTGCCAATTGCTGCGCGCGGTAGGGAAAGTCCGGATGCTCGTTGCTCACGATCGCGCCGAGCACGAGCTTCCCGGCATCGGACGACTTGCGCAGGGCGATCAGGTAGTCTCGGTCAAAGCCCTTCATGCGGTCGCCGAGCGGCGCATCGCCAAAGGGTATCTCCGACTGCTCGATCGAGCTCGGAAAGATCACGTCGAAGCCGACCACCTTGGCCCCGCCATCGACTACGGCACCGATCACCCGTCCGATCTCACGCGTCCAGGTCAGCGTCGGCGACCCCTTGAACGGGGGCGTGTCATAGGTTTCGTCGTCGATCGCGATGACGACGACGGGTGAGGCGGCGGCATCGCGACGATCGCTGAAAAGCCTCGCGCTCAGGGCCGTCAAGATGTCAAGCGAAAGCCCTTGCAGCGTATTGAGAGGCGGCGAGGTGAAGACGGTGCCTGCGAGCAGCGCGATCACGATCGCCGCAACGATGTCCCGCCTGCCGATCCCTCGCATCGCCCCGTCGCACGCCGCCTATTCGAGCCGCAGCAGCCGACCGACGATCGGTGTTGCAGACGAAGTCGCGTGAGCATCGATCTGAAAGGTGTAGTGCCGCGCGCCGAGGGTCGCGAGATAGGTGCCGCCGGGCGTCAGCGTCTTGCCGGCCTTTGCGAAATCGTAGAACTTGCCGGCAACCAGACTATCGCTCTTCAGCGGTACGGTGATCGTCGGCTCCTTGCCGTCTGTGCGCTCGATGACCAGCGTGCCGCCGCTCTTGGCCTGGACCAGCGGCGAGACGCCGTAGATTGTGGGCAGTTTTGCCGGCGCGTCTTTCGTGTCCGAGCGCACGGTGCGGAAGGTCGTTGCCGCGCTCTGGTTGGCCTCGCGCTCGGTGAGCTGCGCGGCGTTGGCGTCGCAGGGCACCTTGATGCGCTGGACGTCACCGAGCTGCACCGAGCTCTGCTCGGCGCCGACGAGGACGACGCCGCCGGTGATGGTCTCGCGCCAGCACGATTTGAGATAGCCGAGTACCAGGGTGCCCTTTGGGCCGAGCTTGATGACCTTGCCGGGCGCCACGTAGTCCATGAACTCGACGCCGTCGACCTTGCCCTGTACGTCCTCGACGATCGCGGCCGGAGTTTCGGCCCATGCGGGCGCCGCAAGGCAAAACACACCGGCCATGGCACCGATCAGGCGTCTCATGAGCTTTCCCATCCAATTCGAAAGGTCCTGGCGTCCCTGCGCAGCAGGGGGCGGCCGCAGGAAATGTGACCAGAATCACTCTTGTTATTGGTGCACTTTATTCGGGATAGGTTCAATGCGAAGCACGCAGGGCGTGATGCCGCCCGATCGGCTGGGAAGCCGTTTTGGAGGCCGCCGTCAAAGTTGCCGATCGGCGAGTTCGCCGACCGGCCCGCCCAGCGTCTGAGACGGATATTCGCCGAACATCGCGCGGTAGTAATGCGAGAACCGTCCGAGCTCGTAGAAGCCCTGCTGCATTGCGACGGTGGCCACGGTCGTCGTGCCGGGAACGCTATCGCGAAGGATCGAGTGGATGGCGCACAGGCGCTTGTGGCGCAGGAAGGTCACCGGTCCCACGCCGAACACTTCGTTGAAGGCGCGGTGCAGCGAGCGACGTGGCACGCCGAGCGCGGCGCAAATCTCCGAGATATGGACCGGACGGGTCCCAGCCTCTTCCAGATAGTCCTCGACCTTGCGGATGATCCGTCGGGCCGACGGCAAGCGCGCACTTCCGCCCGGCGGCAATGCGGACAGGACGGTCATTCCCATGCACTCGGCGATCGATCGCTTCCAGAACTCGGCGGATGACTCGGACAGGGCGCCGTCATGCGTGCCGAGCTGGAGCACGATCCGGCTCAGCCGGGATGCGGCGACGTGGCCGACGTCAAGATCGGCGCGAAAGTGGTTCTTGTGGCGCCAGCTTTCGGGATCAGCAAGCCGCGGCTCACCACCGAAGATCGAGGCGACCTCATCGAGGTCGAACCGCATCGCCGCATAGGCGGAGGCGCCGTGGAAGATGCCGTCATGCTCGACCAGCGGGGGCATCACCAGCACATCGGTCGGCCGCATGTCGAACGACCAATGGTTGACCCTGTCTTCCGCCGTCAGCAGCATGCCGACGATAAGCTTGTCGTCGCTGGAAATCCGCTGCGTCCGCATGCCGACGTTGAAGGAGCCGATGCTGAGCGAAAAGTCGCCGATGCCGACGTGAGACAACGTGCCGCGGAGCCTGCCGCGCCCGAGCTGCATCACGTCGACATGCGTCCCGTGGACAGCCTGATGCAGCCCTTCGAAGCCGTCGAGCCTTCGCGAATCAACCAGTAGATGCGTCCCCATTTGATCAGCGTGATGCCCAAGCGTGTTGATTCTGCGGCAAGTTGCAGCCCGGGTCATCACAGCGGCGCGATGGGCTCTGTTCCGCAGTTGAGGAAAATGATCCTCGAATTTCATAGGAGGGATTTCCCGGCTGCGCTGGGACGATGGGGGATACCTTGATCGCGCTCCAATGCCTGGGCCGTGCTCGCAAGCTGCCCTGGCACGATCTGCACATCACAGCGCGCGAAACTTGAGTTAGCTTTTGCAACCTCAACGATATTCGTCGCGATCATCCGCTGAAGGCGGATCACGCGCCGCAAGGCCGGCTGCGTGCGCAGTGACGCGCACGCAGAGAAAAGGAGGAGAGGGGGCCATTGGCTTTTTCAAACCTCCGGCAGATATGGGAACCCGACCAATGTGCCGTCTGAGACGCGCAAGCCGCAGCCGTCGAAATCCCCGGATACCACCACCCTGAGGCAGCGGGAACGATGTGGAGTCTGACCATGTTTCGGGCGGACATGGATCACTGCGTGTGGCGGCCGGATGACACGCGGAGCGGTGAGATGGTGTTCGTCTCCGGCGACACCTTCCTGATGGGCTCCGACCATCACTATCCCGAGGAAGCGCCGAGCCACCGCGTCTCGGTCGACGGCTTCTGGATCGATCGCACGCCAGTGACCAATCGGCAGTTCAAGGAGTTCGTCAACGCGACCGGCCATGTCACCGAAGCCCAGATCGTTCCTGACCCGAAGGACTATCCCGGCGCGGTGCGCGACATGCTCTATGCTGGCTCGCTGGTTTTCTCGCCGCTTCCGCGCATCACCGATCCCAGGGATTGGAGCCAGTGGTGGATCTTCATGCGCGGCGCCAACTGGCGGCATCCATACGGACCGAAGAGCAACCTCAGGGGGCTCGACGATCATCCAGTCGTCCACGTCTCCCATAGCGACGCGCTCGCCTATGCGCGCTGGGTGGGCAAGGATTTGCCGACCGAAGCGGAATGGGAGTTCGCCGCGCGCGGCGGGCTCGACGGTGAGGAATACGCCTGGGGCAACACGCTAACGCCGGGTGGCAGGCATATGGCGAACATCTGGCAGGGAAGGTTCCCTGTCCAGAATCTCGGCGAGGATGGGTTCGAGCGTACCTCGCCGGTCATGGCCTTTCCTGCCAACGGCTACGGCCTCTACGACATGATCGGCAATGTCTGGGAATGGACCGCCGACTGGTGGTCGGCCAGGCACCAGGCGGACGCGGCGAAGCCATGTTGTATCCCACTCAACCCGCGTGGTGGATCCGAAGCTGCGAGCTTTGATCCATGTCAACCCGACATACGCATCCCCCGCAAAGTTTTGAAGGGTGGCTCTCATCTTTGCGCGCCGAACTACTGCCGCCGCTACCGCCCGGCCGCGCGCCACGCCGAGCCGGTCGATACGTCGACCTGTCACGTCGGGTTCAGGTGCGTGGTGAGGTCGCCGTTTGCCGTTGGACACAAGCAAGAAGGAAGTGCTGCAACATAGGGAGTATCGAATGAGCAGCGAGTTGGAGAACAAGAACAACCAGTCCCGGGCTGACCAGACGATCAATCGCAGAAACCTACTTCTAGGCACATCCTCAATCGTCGCCGCGGCGACGCTCACATTTGAGGCACTGGCGCAGGCGCAAAAGGCTGCACCCCTCGCCGTCGCAGCCCCGTCCGGCCGCAAGCCCAACATCCTCGTCATCTTCGGCGACGACATCGGCCAGACCAATATCTCCACCTATTCCTTCGGCGTAATGGGCTATCGCACGCCCAACATCGACCGCCTCGCCAAGGAAGGCATGATGTTCACCGACTACTATGCCGAGCAGAGCTGCACGGCGGGCCGCTCGTCCTTCATTACCGGGCAGTGCACGCTGCGCACGGGCCTTTCCAAAGTCGGCATTCCCGGCGCGACCGTCGGCTTGCAGGCCCGCGACGCGACGATCGCTGAACTCCTGAAGCCGCTCGGCTACGCCACCGGGCAATTCGGCAAGAATCATCTTGGCGACCGCAACGAATACTTGCCGACGCTGCACGGGTTCGACGAATTCTACGGCAATCTTTATCACCTCAACGCCGAGGAGGATCCCGAGAACTGGTTTTATCCGCGCGATCCCGGCTTCCGCGAGAAATTCGGACCACGCGGCGTGCTCCGCTGCAAGGCGAGCGACCGCGACGATCCGACCGAGCATCCGCGCTTCGGCAAGGTAGGCAGGCAGACCATCGAGGACACTGGTCCGCTGACGAGGAAGCGGATGGAGACGATTGACGATGAGACGTCGGCCGCAGCCATCGACTTCATCAAGCGGCAGGCGCAGGCGAACACGCCGTTCTTCTGCTGGTTCAATTCCACGCGCATGCATTTCCGCACTCACGTTCGCGCCGACCATCGTGACAAGCCCGGCTTGAACTCGAGGACGGAGTATGCCGACGGTATGATCGAGCACGACGCGACGATCGGGACGATCCTGAAGACGCTGGACGATCTCGGCATCGCCAACGACACGATCGTGCTCTACACCACCGACAACGGCCCGCACCAGAACTCGTGGCCGGATGCCGGTACCACCCCGTTCCGCAGTGAGAAGAATACCAATTGGGAAGGCGCGTTTCGCGTGCCGTGCCTGATCCGGTGGCCCGGCCGCATCGCCGCCGGCTCGATTTCCAATGAGGTCGTCAGCGGTCTCGACTGGATGCCGACACTGCTGGCGGCGGCCGGCGATCCCGACGTCACGCAGAAGCTGCTTACCGGCCATAATGCCGGCGGCAAGACCTTCAAGGTGCATCTCGACGGCTATAACCAGCTTCCCTATCTCATGGGCCAGCAGCCGAACAGCGCGCGCAAGGAGTTCATCTACTTCAACGACGACGGCGATCTGGTCGCCGCGCGGATCGAGAACTGGAAGATCGTCTTCGAAGAGCAGCGCGCGCCCGGGACGATGCGGATCTGGGCCGAGCCCTTCACCAAGCTTCGCGTTCCCAAATTCTTCAACCTTCGCTCCGATCCATACGAGCGTGCCGACGTCACGTCGAACACCTACTATGACTGGCTGATGTCGGATGCCGCTGGCGTCATCGTCGCGGGACCTGCGATCGTCAGCCAGTTCCTGGCGACGTTCAAGGACTATCCGCCCAGCCAACGGCCGTCGAGCTTCAGCATCGATCAGGTCGTCGAGAAGATGCAGCAGAGCTTCGAATCTGTGCAGAGCAACTGATGCGAGCGATCGCCAGGATTCGAAGCGAAGACGCGTGAAGGGGACCAGTCATGCCGAACATCAGGCCGCTCGGAATCGGCGCACTTGCCTTTGCTGCCGTGTGGCTGCCGTCGTCGGCCCTCGCCGATGCCGGCGGCGTCAGCTTCTGGCTTCCCGGCATCTTCGGTAGCCTTGCCGCCGCCCCGACGGTGCCGGGTTGGGCCTATTCGACGATCTATATCCATCTGCAGGCCAATGCCGGAGGCGGACAAAACTTCGTAACCAGCGGCGGTGTACCGGGCTCGGTCGCCGCTGGCATCAATGCGCACGCTGACGTGCTCGTTCAAGGTATCACCTATACTTCGCCGATGCCCGTGCTCGGCGGGCAGGCCGCCTTCACCGTGCTCACGGCGCCGGGGAACATCGGTGTGGGCATCGACGCCTCGCTCACCGGGCCCCGAGGAAACACCATCTCGGGAAGCAAAACGGACGATCGCACGACGCTGACCGACGTTTTCTATCAGGGCACGTTGAAATGGAATCAGGGTGTCCACAATGAGATGGTTTACGTCACCGGCAACATCCCGAGCGGCACCTATGATTCGAGCCGCCTCGCGAATTTGAGCTTTGGCTTTCCCGCGGTCGACGCAGGTGCCGGTTATACGTATCTCGATCTGAAGACCGGACATGAATTCTCGGTGGTTGGCGGGCTCACATACAATTGGATGAACCCATTCCTTCAGTACCAGAACGGCATTGATTTCCATGTTGACTGGGCGGCATCGCAGTTCGTCAGCAAGAATGTCCATCTCGGCGTCGCCGGCTACTTCTTCCGGCAGCTCACCGACGACAGCGGTCCGGGGGCGAAGCTCGGCGGTTTCAGGGGCCGCGCAATCGGCATCGGTCCGCAGATCGGATTCATCATTCCACTGTCGCAAGGCTACCAGGGCTATCTCAATGTCAGGGGTTACAAGGATATCGACGTCGAGAACCGGCCCAACACCTGGACGGCGTGGGTGACGTTCTCGGTCTCGCCCGCGCCGCCGGAGCCGGCATCGGCTAAGCCGATCGTGCGGAAATACTAGGGAGGGTAGGCGGGATGTCGGACACGGGGTGAGTATGTGAAACCTCTGACGATCAGGCGAGTTGCCGACGAGGCCGGCTCACCTGGAGCGCGGCTTCTCCGCGTCGGCTTCCGCACGTCGGTCATCACGTTGTTCATCGCTGCTGTGCTGCTGATCGGGCTGACGCTGGTTTATCTCAGTTTTGCGCGCGTCTCTGCAATCACGCAAACGGCGGCTGGCACCTTCATCGACAAGGTTGCGCAGCTCGGTGCGGACCGCATCGACACGCAGTTCAGGAATGTCCGTGACAATCTCGCCATTCTCGGCGGGCTTCCCTCCATTCA
This sequence comes from Bradyrhizobium sp. UFLA05-112, assembly GCF_053572325.1. Taxonomy (NCBI): domain Bacteria; kingdom Pseudomonadati; phylum Pseudomonadota; class Alphaproteobacteria; order Hyphomicrobiales; family Nitrobacteraceae; genus Bradyrhizobium; species Bradyrhizobium sp. UFLA05-112. The sequence goes on from NZ_JBANBK010000026.1 coordinate 75,494, forward strand.
ATCGGCCGAGATTGACGACAATTCCAGGCTCTACGGCCTGATGGCGGCGATGCTGCGCAACAACGAGCCGCTGTTCAATCTCTATGTCGGCTATGAAGACGGCTCCTTCCTGGAGCTTGACGTTATCGATCGCGCGGGGCCCAGCTTCCGCGCCAGCCTGCACGCGTCCGAAGATGCCGTGTTCCGACTTGTGGTGATATCGCACACGGGTGCATCGCCGCAAACCGCCGTCACGTCGCTTCTGTCGGACAATCTGATACCGGTTGCCGACATGCCGGCGCCCACTGATTACGATCCGCGCCAGCGGCCCTGGTATGTCGATGCGTTCAGGGCGGAAGGCACGCTGCTGACCGGCCCATACGTCTTCTTTGCCACGGGATCGCCGGGTTACACCCTGCGGATGCCGCTGACAGAGGGCCGTCGCGGCGTGGTCGCCGGCGACATTCTGCTCGCGAGATCGGAAATGCTGCTCAACCAGCAGCGACTCGGGTCGTCCGGACTCGCATTTCTGTTCAACGACGACGGCCGCATCGTCGCTCATCCGCAGATGAGCGAGCTGGTCGAGAGTTTTCACGGGCGTGGCGGCGATCTACCGAAGATCGACGCGATCAAGCTCGCGGGCCTGCCGGCGGCGATCCAGTCGTCGAAGCAGGAACAGACCAGGCATCAGTTCATCACCGATGCGACCGGGCGGACCTATGTGGCCGCCTTCCACAAGATCGATTCGGCTGGCGCCGCCAACGTCAGGTTGGCGGTAATCGCCGCGCTCGATGAGTTCTACTCGGAGATCATTGCCGAACGGCGGACGTTGTTCGCCACGGCCCTTGCCTTTGTTGGCGCCATGGTGCCCTTTGCGTTCTGGATCGGATCGCTGATGGCGCGCTCGCTACGGGAGCTCGCAAGGCAGACCGACGAAATCCAGCGTTTCCAGATGGTCGACCGGCGGCGGCTACGTTCGGTGATTACGGAGATCGATGATCTTGGCCGTTCGGTATCCACCATGCGAACGGTCGTGCGCAACTTCTCGAGCTTCGTGCCCAAGCAGATCGTTCGGCAGTTGATCGAATCCGGGACGGCGCTGACGCTCGGCGGCACGCGGCGCGAGATCACCGTACTCTTCTCCGATGTCGCCGATTTCACCGCGAAGACCGAGCGTGCCGATCCGTCGCAAGTCATGATCTACACATCGCGCTATTTCGCTGCGTTGTCGTCGACGATCATGGATCGCCACGGCACGATCGACAAATTCATCGGCGATGCCGTGATGGCGTTCTGGAACGCGCCGATCGATGATCCCGACCACGCCGTTAACGGTTGCCGCGCAGCACTCGCCTGCCTCAGCCGCAATGAGGAGCTCAACGAAAGTTTCGAGCGCGAGGGCTGGCCTGCCTACACCACGCGTTTCGGGCTGCACACAGGGGATGCAGTGGTCGGCAATGTCGGCTCGCACGATCGCATGAACTACACGGCGTTCGGCGCCACGATCAATCTGGCGTCGCGGCTGGAAGGATTGAACAAGAACTACGGCACGAGGGTGCTGGTCAGCGAGGCGGTCAGGAAGCGTGCGCAGGACCTCTTCCTGTTCCGCAATGTCGATCGGATCAAGCCGAAGGGTTTTGCGGAAGCCGTCGCGATCTTCGAGTTGCGATGCGAGCAGATCGGGGATTTCGCGGCCGAAGCGGCATTCTGCCGGCGCTGGGATGAGGTCTACGGCCTGCTGTCGCAGGATCACGCCAGGGCGCTCAGCGCGATCTCGGCCTTTCTTCGCGACTATCCGGACGACCGTGTCGCGCAGCACCATGCGGCGCAGCTTCGGACACGTGAACCGATGCAAGCGCCAGCGGGTGCCGCGTCCAGGCTGTATTGATCCGTCCCGCCCCCATTGCCGGGAGAATGAGATGCTGGATCGGCGGCAAGTCCTGAAGACGGCTGCGACATTCGGGATGTCGTGGCCGGCGCCCGCGATCGCGCAAGTGAGGACGAGACTGCGGCTCGGCTATCTCCATGTGGTCGCGGTGGACGGTCACATCTGGACCGGGCTTGATCGCGGCGTCTTCGACAGGCAGGGAATCGAATTCGATCTGCACGAGTTCAACACGGGCCCGGAGGTCTTCGAGGCGATGGCAAAGGGTCAGCTCGACGTCCTATCGGCTGGCGGCGTCATCTCGAACTATCTCGCACTTGGACGCGGCCGCGGGTTTATCATCAACGACATCGAGATCGCGACCGCCCAACTCTGGGTCAGGCCGGCGCTCGGTGTGAGCCGGTTCGCCGATCTCAGGGGCAAGCGGATCGCGACGACCACGCAAACCACGGCACATATTTTCCTTCACCGGGCATTGCGCGCCAACGGAATCGAACCCTCCGAGGTCGAGGTGCTCAACAGCAGCATGTCGGTGGCAGTCCGGTCGTTCATCGCGGGCGAGGTTCCGGCGGTCGCGCTCTGGGTCCCCTTCAACGTCACAGTCCGCGAGGAAGTGCCGGATGCGATCAAGCTTGTGGATGCGTCCGCATTCTACCCGCAATCGGCGGTGCTCGGTGGCTGGGTCGCGCGTCCGGACTATTACGCCGACAACAAGGAGGTCTTGGTCCGGATCATCCGCGCTTGGATCGAGACCAACGACCACATGGTCCGCAACCCGGCTGCGGTCGCGGAGGCGCTCAGGAATAATCACTACAGGCAGGCCGCGACCTCCGACGTCACCGAGGCGCTCAAGGCGCAGAAGATGTTTGCTTCGCGCGAGTGGAGGAAGCTCTACTCCGACGGCACGGTCGTGAGATGGTTGCAGCAGGTCAGCGATTTCTTCATGGCCGATGCAGGCATCGCCAACTCGGTGCGGGCATCGGACTATTTCGACCCGAGCCTCTATCTCGGCGTAATGCAGTAACACTCTTGTGTCGCGTCCGGTTTGCCGCGATCTGCGCGCGCGGAGGTGGCCGAAGCGGCCGATGACGGCATCGAGCTGTTCTGACCGGTCGCCTTGCGCGTTCCGATCGAGATAGCTGCAATTTGTCGGGCTGAGTTTCGGAAGCGTTAACCGTGACGTAGCGACCGTGCGATCGGCCATTGTCGCGCCCCAGACTTGGTAGCAAATACGCGCGACTACTATTGCGGGTGTCTTCCATGCTGAAAGACGGAAAATACGCAGCCTGGTTCAGGACTTCGCATGGCCAGGGGACCGGAATCGTACACCTCGTGGAGGGCCGGATATCCGGCAGCGACAGCTTCTTCACCTATGGTGGCTCCTATCACGTCGATCAGGATCGATTCACTGCCGTGCTGACCACCCGCCGTCATGCTGACGGCATGCCGACGGTGTTCGGTCCCGACGAGGTCGAGGTCAATTTGTCCGGCGTTTGTACCGGCGCGATGGCGAGTTGTTCCGGCCGCGCCAAGGAGGCGCCCGATGTGCTGTTCGAGGCGACGTTGATCTACAGCCAGGATGATGTTCGGGCGACGGATGCCAAATGCGCGGTCGTCAAGCTTAAGCCGGACAAGCTGCCGAAGGCGATGGACGGCCGTTCGCGCCCGCGTCTGTCTCGCACGCCCGGACCGTCGAAGGGTCCGCTGGCCTGATGCCACTTTTCGCGTCAACGAGATTGTCGCGTCCCGCGAATATGCCGCTTCATGGAAATCCTCACCTTTTTGTCGTGACGGTCGCCACTTCGGATTTGCTCGCAGCAAGCCTCACTGCCTCAAATCAAACTAAGTATCAAACGCTGATCATTTGACGATGCGGTGATCGCGGGAGCGTGAACTGCGAGCATTTGAGAAATATGTTTGACGAATACTGGTTGCCGCTCCTACACTCGGAACCAAAATACGAGTGGGAGGAAACAAATGCGGTGGCCTTTGGCATCGCGCAGTGTTGCTGTTCCGGCCACTACCCCTCGCATCCCCTTCAATATCGCCAGGCCCAACCAGGAGCAGATCGTTCTCCTGATCACGATCGTGCTGCTGATCGTGTTCGGCTTCACGCTGAACGGCTTTGCGACGATCTCCAATCTGCTCAATCTGTTGCGAAGCATTTCCATCCTGGGCGTGCTTGGGCTCGGCATGGGGCTGATCGTGATAAGCCGCGGCATCGATCTGAGCGAAGTCGCGACTCTGGCGGGCTGCTGGGCGATCGGCCTGATCGAAATGCAGCGCGGCATGCCAGTCGGAGCCGCCGTCCTGCTTGCGCTTGCGATTGCACTCCTGATCGGTGTGATCAACGGCGTCATGGTCGCCTTCGTGGAGGCGCCGCCGTTGTTCGTGACGCTTGCTGCGGGCTTCGTGATCTATGGCCTTGCGTTCTGGCTCGCGCCGGCTTGGGTGGTCTACGCGCCGAAGGACGCACCGGGCCTGATGTTTGCGGGCGCCGGGCGGCTGTTCGGCATTCCCGTGCCGATCCTGGTGTTCGCCGTCTCGGCGATCGCGATGCACCTGTTCCTGTCGCGCACCTCGATCGGCCGTTTCATCTATGCGCAGGGCGACAATCCGGAAGCGGCGCGCCTGACCGGCATTCCGTTGCGGCCGCTGATTGTCCTCGAATATGCCCTGGTCGCCTTTCTCGCCTGGCTTGCCGGCCTGGTATGGGTTGGCACGACGGGCAGCATGCAGATGGCGATCACGCAGGGCACCATGATCTTCGACGTCGTGCTGGTCGTCGTGATTGGCGGCATCAGCCTGATCGGCGGGCGCGGCAGCGTGTTCTCCGTCGTGGTCGGCTGTATCCTGATCGGCACCTTGCTCAACGCCTTCACCATCATGGACGTCAACAGCGAGGTGCAGAACATCATCAAGGGTGTGGTGCTGCTCGCTGCTATCGTGCTCGACAACTTCCTGCATCCGCGGGACGAGGAGACGGCACGGCAAGGTGACTGACGAGGAATGCCGGTCAACGGCATCCCGTTTCACAATCAACAAACAGGACGAGGAGGATCCCATGAATAGGAAGTTCTGGACGATCGCGGCAGCAGGTGCGGCGTTCCTTGCGCTGCCGATGTTGGCAGCCGCGCAGGAGGAAGGTGGTACCAAGACCGCGCGCGAGCTTCGTGCGTCCTACGACAAGGCGCTGCAAGGAAAGACGATCGCATACCTGCCGATCGCACTTGGCGTACCGCTCTCGGATGAATGGGGCCGGGTGGTGCAGGAAGAAGCCGAGTGGCGCGGCATGAAGTTCATCGTCCGCGATCCCAACAACAATCCGTCGGCGATGCAGCAAGCCTTGACCGCGCTGGTCGACCAGAAGCCCGACGTGCTGATCGTGCAGAACCCCAGCGTCACGCTGCTGATGAAGGATCTGAAGCGCGCCGAGAGTCAGGGCACGCATGTCATCCAGATCAACATGTCCTCGAATTACAAGTCCGGCGCCTTCGTCGGCGCCGACTGGCGCGAGATCGGCAAGATGCTGGCGACCGAAGTGGTCAAGGCCTGCGGCACCGGCACCGGCAAGTCCGGCAAGGTGCAGATCGTCCAGGGCGAGCTGACGGCGGCGGCCAGCGTCGACCAGGTCGGGGGCATCATGGAGGTCCTGAACAAGGACACCAACATCAAGGTAGTCTCGAACCAGGCCGCCAACTGGGACGCCAACACCGCGCTCAACATCACCGCCACGGTGATACAGCAGCATCCGGATCTCTGCGCCTCGATCGGCTTCTGGGGCATCATGGAATCCGGCGCGGCGCAAGCGATCCGCAACGCCGGCAAGATCGACGACGTCAAGGTGTTCGCCTCCGGCGAGGGCTCCTCGCTCGACTGCGATCAGGTCAACTCCGGTAATTTCTATAAATTCCTGAGCTACAAGGCGACCGAGCAGGGCCACGACCTGATGTTCGCTGCTGAGACGTTGCTGATGTCCGGAGACAAGCCCGGCACGCGGAACCTCGAATACTATACGCGCCCGATCTGGCTCGATAAGACCAACGCGTCGGGCGCCAACTGCTTCGCGCTTCCCAAGAAGAGCTGATCTGAACGTTGGCCGGCGTGCGCCGTCGCACGCCGGCTGCTTGGGAGTGCCAGGATCATGTCGACGATCGAAGCCTTCGCCGAATCTCTTACTATGTCGGCGCGGCGGTTTTCGCCCCGCCTGCTGTTGTCCGAGCTTTTGCTGAAGCAATGGTTCGAGCCCGTCGTGCCTTTTACGGTCATGGTCGGCCTGTGGCTGTATTTCGCGCTGACGATTCCCGACTATGCTTCGGTGCAGAACACGCTATCGCTGCTCCGCCTGTTTGCCGAATTCGGCTTCGTGGCGCTCGCCATGGGATTTTGCCTGATCAGCGGTGGCATCGATCTTTCCGTCGGCGCGATCTTCGCTCTCTGCAATTTCGCTGCGCTGTTCTTCCTGCTGGTGATGGAGTGGCCGGTCGGCCTGGTCGTCGTGGTGACCCTTCTGGTCGGCGCCGCGCTCGGCAGCATCAACGGCTTCCTGATCGGCTTTCTGAAGACCCGGCCGTTCCTCACCACGCTGGTGACGCTGATCATCCTGCGCGCCTCGGTCAACCTTCTCAACACCGGCTACGCCCAGGTGTTTGCAACCAATTCCGTCGACAGCGATGCCTGGGATTTCATCGGCACCGGCAGCGTGTTCGGCATTCCTGTCAACGCGGCAACGCTGTTCGTCGTGCTGCTCGTTTGCCACATCTTCCTGTCGCGCTCGCGCTATGGCTGGCATCTGACCGCGATCGGCGCGAGCCGGAAGGCCGCGCGGCACGCCGGCATTCGCGTCCGGCTGATGCTGTTCCTCACTTATGTGCTGTCGGGCACACTGTGCGCGGCGAGCGGCATTTTCTATGCCGCACGGCAGGCCAGCACGGATTCCACGACCGGCGTGGGCTGGGAATTCCAGGCGCTGACCGCGGTCGTGCTCGGCGGCATCTCGCTCGCCGGCGGCAAGGGCACGGTATGGCGGGCGATGATCGGAGCGTTGATCATCTTCCTTCTCATCAACGGCCTCGTGCGGATGGGCATCCCCGGCTACGTCACTTCGGCGGTGACGGGCATGATCCTGCTCGCCGCCGTCGGCATCGACGTCAAATGGTCGAAGAACCGCGGCAAGGCGATTCAGAAGATTTACGTGAACCCCGCCTATGTGGCGCTGGCGCCGGCGCCCTCGGTGCAACCGGGGACGGCCTCACCCTATGCCCAGAACGACCGGCTGATCCATGCGCAGGCGATCGGGCTCGACCAGGTCGAGGGCCCGGAGGACGTCATCGTCGATCGCCAGGGCCGCGTCTACGGCTCGACCCGCGACGGCAACGTGATCCGCTTCTCGGGGCCGAACCTCGAGACGCGCGAGGTATTCGCCCATATCGGTGGCCGACCGCTCGGCATGCAGTTCGACCGCGACGAAAATCTGATCGTCGCGGTAGCCGGCATGGGCGTCTACGGCATCGCGCCGGACCAGCGTGTGTTCAAGGTCACCGACGAGACCAACCGCACCTGGTACAAGCTCAACGACGACTCCCGCCTGCGCATGGCTGACGACCTCGACATCGCGCCCGACGGCAAGATCTATTTCAGCGACTGCACCACACGCTACGAGATGACGACCAACACGCTCGACATCCTGGAAGCAAGGCCCAACGGCCGCGTAGTCTGCTACGATCCCACGACGAAGACGACGCGCACGATCATCAACCATTTCTATTTCCCGAACGGCGTTTGCGTCTCCCATGACGGCAAGTCGGTGCTGATCGCGAGCACCTCGCTCTGCAAGGTCTTTCGCTACTGGATCGAGGGGCCGAAGAAGGGCAAGACGGAAGTCCTGATCGACGAGCTGCCGGGCAACCCCGACAACATCAATCGCGCCTCCGACGGTACTTACTGGCTGGCGTTGGTCGGTATCCGAACGCCAACCTTCGATCTCTCCGCGCGCAAGCCGGGTTTCCGGCTACGCATGGTCAAACAGGTGCCTGCCGACGAATGGCTCGCGCCGGCGCTGAATCATGGCTGCGTGCTGAAGTTCAACGAGCAGGGTGAGACGCTGGAATCCTGGTGGGATCCGACCGGTATCTCGCATTCGACCCTGACCTCGATGCGCGAGCACAAGGGCTATCTCTATCTCGGGGGACTCGAGAACAACCGCATAGGCCGCATCAAGCTCGACGGTGTCGACGAGAGCTGGACCGGTTATGACGCCTATTGGGGCGACAAGAGCAGGGTGGCGAGTTAGCAATGGGATTTTTCGATCACCTCCTGCGCGACATCCGCAGCGTCATCGATCGCGATGGCGGCCAGAACGCGATCCCGCCGCTCGACGGCGCGCTCAGTCCGAACGACCGGCTCGATGGCTGCACCGTGATCGGCGAGCCCCTGGCCGGCGTCGACGACGTCGTCGCGGCAGCGGACGGCGCGATCTACGTGTCTGCTGGCAAGCGGGTCCTGAAGCTCTCCGATGATCTGTCGACACGGACGCTGGTTGCAGAGTTCGAGGGCGAGGCGGGCGGGCTCGCGATCCATCCGGACGGGCGACTACTGGCTTGCGTCGCCGGGCGTGGCCTCGCCGCGATTGATCCGGCGGGCCCCAGCCCACGCTGGCTGGAGACCGTCGACGGCCGTGGTCTCCTGGGTTTGCTGTCGGTCGCGGTGGCTCCGGACGGACGAATCTTTGCGGTCGAGGGTTCGACCGGCCGCACGCCGGACCAGTGGCGGCGAGATCTGATGGAGAAGCGGAGCAATGGCCGGCTGATCGTTTGCGGACCGGGCCTTGCGAACGCGTCCGTGCTGTTGCGCGATCTGCCGTATCCCTATGGCGCCACGGTCTCGGCGGATGGTGGCAGCCTGTGGCTGACCGAAAGCTGGGCCCATCGTCTCAGCCGCTTCCCGCTGACCGCCAATGGCCTGGGACAGGGCGAGGTCATCGCCGGCAATCTGCCGGGCTATCCCGCAAGGCTGCATCTTGACGGCAATCGGGGCTTTTTCCTCGGCCTGTTCGCGCGACGCACGCATCTCATCGAGTTCGTGCTGAAGGAAGACGATTTCCGCGAGGAGATGATGCGCACGATGCCGGAAAATTACTGGATTGCGCCGGCACTTGCCGGCGGCGCCGACTGTCTGGAGCCGATGCAGATCGGCGGTGTCAAGGCGCTCGGCATCCAGAAACCATGGGCGCCGCCGCGCTCCTACGGACTGCTCGTGCATCTCGATCCCGAGGGCGAGGCGACCGACAGCCTGCACAGCCGCGCCGGCGGCCGTTTCCACGGCATCACGGCCGCGTGCAGGACCCGGCGGGGCGTGGTGATCGCCGCACGCGGCACCGGCTGTCTTCTGCTCCATTCGGGAGAGCTCAGATGAGCGACGGCGCAAATCTCGCCAACGGCGTAGCCGAGCCCGTGCTCGAGATCATCGGCGGCAGCAAGATTTATGGCGGCGTGCACGCCATCGAAGGCGTCAACTTCAACCTCTATCCCGGCGAGGTGCATGCGCTGGTCGGCGAGAACGGCGCCGGCAAATCGACGCTGTGCAAGGCGATCGCGGGTGCGATTGGGCTCACCTCCGGCGAGTTCCGGCTCGACGGCAAGCCCGCCAATTTCGAGCAGCCACGCGATGCTCTGAACGCCGGCATCTGTATGGTCTATCAGGAAACGAGCCTGGTGCCGACCATGACGGCGGCGCAGAACATCGAGCTCGGCAACGAGAAGCTCCTGACGCGCTTCCGCACGCTGAACATCCAGGCTCAGCAGCTCCTGCAATCGCTTAACTTCCACGTCGATCCGGCGACCCCGGTGGCGATGCTCGGAACTGCCAAGAAGCAGATGGTCGAGATCGCACGTGCGATCTACAACAAGGCCCGCATCATCATCTTCGACGAGCCGACTGCATCCCTCACGCCCGAAGAGATCGTGCATTTCTTCCATCTGGTGCGCGACCTGCGCGCGCGCGGCGTGTCGATCATCTACATCTCGCACGCACTGGAGGAATCGCTCCAGATCGCGGACCGCATCACGGTGCTACGCGACGGCAGGCTGGTGATCACCGCGCCGGCAAAGCAGCTCAAGCGCGATAGCCTGGTGCAACACATGGTCGGCCGCGAGGTGGCGCAGGCCGTCTATGGCCGCAAGGAGAAAACCCACCAGCGCCGCGAAAAGGTGCTGACGGTCGAGAATGTCACCATGGGCATGGCGGTCAAGAACATGTCGTTCTCCGTCTATGCCGGCGAGGTAGTCGGTATCGCCGGTCTGATCGGCTCGGGCCGCACCGAGATCGCAAAAGTCATCTACGGCGCGCTGAAGCGAAACCTGATCAATGGCGGCACTATTCGCCTGCGCGGGAAAGCGATCCGCTACCGTGTGCCGCGACAGGCGATCAACGACGGCATCGCCTACATCACCGAGGACCGCAAGGCCAACGGCTTCTTCGAGACCATGGTGGTTGACGACAACGTCTATCTCGGCAAGCTCGGCACAGGGAACGGTTTCAGCTTCCTCTTGTCGCGCGCAAGGCGGGGCAAGCTTGCCAATTACTGGGTCGAGCGTCTCAAGATCAGCGCGCTGCAGCGCAAGGCAAAGATCATCGAGTTGTCCGGCGGCAACCAGCAGAAGGTGGTGCTGGCCAAGACGCTGGTGCAGGATCCCTCGATCGTCATTTTCGACGAGCCGACGCGTGGCGTCGATGTCGGCACGATTCCGCACATCCATGCCGAGATCAGACGGCTCGCTGACGAGGGCAAGGCGGTGGTCGTGATTTCCTCCTACCTGCCGGAGGTGCTCGCGGTCTCCGACCGCATCCTGGTCGCCCGTACCGGCCGCATCGTCGCCGAGTTCGACGCGGCGGAGGCGACACAGGACAAGATCCTCTACGCAGCGGTGCATTGAGGTGCGTGACGACAGGCTGCTGCAAGGCCGTCGATCGTCGTCGCACGTCGAATGTATCACGCGCGGCCGGCACGTCACCGGCTGGTGCCAACGATTGAAACGCGAGATAGGCCAAGACGACGATCAGCACACATAATACGAGGCCGATGGGCGTTGGCGATCATACGGCCACGAAAGAGTCCCTGACGGCTGCCCGATTCATGGAATTGCTGTCATCTTAGCCACAACTGTCATCCGCCTCGCAGTTCCATTCGGGAAGATCACATAGCCCTTCCGGCCGCCTCCGAACGTTCGCGACGGGCGATCACCTTGATGTGGCGGCAACCTCGCTTTTACGAATCCGCCCTACGTTGCGGGTCTCGCAACCGGCGGTGAGGAACATGCCCCAAGTCTGGATGACGTACGATGAACTCGCGACGCTCTGCGATTGCAGCGCGGCGGAAGCCAGGCTCATGGTGCGGCATCTGTCGCTTCACCGTCGCAAGAGTAGCGACGGCGCGACGCGCGTTAAGCTTAATCTCGCGCTGACGGCCAGATTTCTTGCCAGTATTCGCGAGTCGGAATTCGATCTCGACGGGGCGATCGAGGCCTTGCGCGATACCCATCGTCAGATGGCTCAGCTTCTGACGTGCGAAGAGGGTGACAAGCGCGGGGTAGCTTGAGGCGTCCTCTGTGACCCATCCCAAAGGATGACGGTTCCGGCAAGGCCGAGGCGACGTTCGATACTGACAGCAAGGTACTGACTTATGCGGTCGCCTATTCAGGTCTGACCGGGCCCGCGGTTGGCACGCATTTCCATGGCCCAAGCGAGCTCGGGGAAGAACGCCAGCATCGCGCTGCCCTTCAAATCGGCTCAGAGCCCGACCCAGGGCGCGCCCACGCTCTCTGACGCACAGGCCGCGGATCTGTTGGCGGGCAACTGGTACGCGAACGTCCACGCCGCGGCAAATCCGGGGGCGAGCTCCGTGGGCAGATGGCGAAATAGCCGCTCAGCGCCTTTCGCGAAGGCCGCCAGGTCCGACGGCCAAGGCTCCTGCCTATTGCTGGCGACGAATTCCGAGCTCTTTCTGGAGTTGTGGGGTCAGGCCCATGGCACCTTCGGTGCGCCTCTGACCGGTTCCCACATTGCGCGTTCCCGACGACGCGGTCGAAGTTGACGTTGCAGGGGTCGTCGATGCACCCGCCGGAGCGCCATATCCGCTGCGGATTCCGTTCGAAGAAGTGGTTTGTGCCCACGCGCTTCCGCCGGCAATCAGAAAAGCAGCCAAAAGCGGCGTTACGGTTCTCATCATGGGCGATGTCTCTCCTCGACTGGCCGCGGGACAATAGGCGGGCAAGGGGGCATCCGGCAAGTCTGCTACCGATCAAGTCTGCTGCCGACCAATGCCGCCTTCGCCAGGCGCGGAGCCCCGATCAGGAGCGCGACCGGGGCAAGAACGCCAAAACAGTTTGCGCAATGCCGACGCCAACGACGCCGCCGGCCGCCTTCTGGATGACGTCGAAGAATGCGGCATCCCGGTCCGGCCGCAGCGCTTGCAGGAGTTCGAGCGAAATGGCGACGCCGACCACGAGCAGGCAGGCCTGGGCGAAGCGCCCCGGCAGCAGGAAGGCCAGCAGGAAGCCCAAGATACCATAGGCGCTGAAGCGTTCGATCACGACAACCCAATAGGCTTCGTGATGGCCGATCAGCACCGGCCGCCCCGTCAGCGCGGCGAGCGTGGCGTAGACGATCAGCGCGAGGCAAATGCCCGTTGCGGCGATGAGCTTGTTCCGGGTCATGGCCTACCATAGTGCAACGGAAGGCAAGGCTCCGGAAAAGCTGCCGGTATCGTTAAGATGTTGTGCGCGGCTGCGGTTCCGCGGACATGGTTGATCGTCGTTTCATGCGCACCGCGGGATCTAGAGCATGATCCGGAAAAGTGTGAAGCGTTTTTCCCTTGCGACAAACGCGGAACGTGTTTGCGCGGAGATCATGCTCAAACAATAACCTGAAGCGCGATGACGATTCGTTCCAATCTCATCGCGCTTTAGGCGATGAGGGGCGCCTCGGCGGTTGCGTCATCGGATTCGGTTTCCCGGCGCCGGGCGTCCAGGAGCGCCATGAACCGGGCAAACGGCAGCGGCGCGGCGACCAAATAGCCCTGGCCTTGCTCGACGCCGCAGGAGATCAGTGCGCGGACCTGCTCCTCGGTCTCGATGCCTTCAGCGACCACCGTCATGTGCAGCTCGCGCGCGAGCTCGACGTCTCAGCTCTTCTTGTCGGCCTTGGACTTGAGCGACAGACCAAGTCGCAGTGCCATGCGCTTGACAGCCTCGGGCGACCGTCCCAGCTGCTTCGCGGCCTCTTCCAACGTAATTGAAGACTTGGCTAGCTCCATTAACCGACGGTCTTCCTTGAACGACCAGGGCTTGCGCGCCATGACGAAAACGATCCTCTTAACACAACGACAAAGCCGCCAAGCGACCCATGTTCGCTCGACGGCTTTGCTTGGGTGGGGCCGAGCCTTGGGGAAGCCCGGTGCGTAAGAGGGATAGGCTATTGGCGAAAACACGCAACAAAGACCGCAGATTAAGCTAACTGCTCAACCTTACCGCGACGAAATCAAAGTGCGCGGCTCCGTACAACCACGGAGTTTAGCGAGCCGAGCCCGATCCGTGTGCGGTCAATCCTTGCTTCTGGCCTGCAGATCGCGGCTGCGCCGCGTCATTTCTGTCTCAACGGATGAGCCTTCTGGTGCCACGCCCAGGCGGTGCGAATGATTGTCGGCAGATCGGAGTGAGACGGCACGAAATTCAAGACCTTGCGTGCGGCGGAGGGATCGGCCACCAGATAGGTCGGATCGCCGGGTCGTTGCGGCTTGATCACATGTGGCACCTCGCGCCCGGTCTCCTGCTCTATCGCAGCGAGAATCTCCCGCACCGAGAAGCCGGTGCCGGTGCCAAGATTGAAGCTGCCGCCGCTGTGCCCCTCGAGCAGCAGTCTGAGCGCAGCGACATGCGCGGCCGCAAGATCAGTGACGTGGATATAGTCGCGAATCGCGGTGCCATCGGGCGTGTCGTAGTCGTCGCCGAAGACGGCGAAGTCGCCGACATGTCCCTGCAACGCCATCATGGCGCGCGGGATGAGATGGGTCTCGTTGTCGCGCTGCTCGCCGATACCGCCGGCGGGATCAGCGCCGCTGGCGTTGAAATAGCGCAGGCAGAACGCGCCGAATCCATACGCCGCGCGATAGTCGGCCAGCATGCGCTCGATCATCCATTTCGATGCGCCGTACGGATTGATCGGCGCGCAGGCGAAATTCTCCGGCAGCGCTTTGCTATCGGCATTGCCGTAGACCGCGCCGGTGGATGAGAACACGATGCGATGGCAGCAGGCATTGCGCATGGCCTGCAGCAGCGACAGGGTCCCCTGCACGTTGTTGATGTAGTACTTTTGCGGATCGACGACGGATTCGCCAACCAGGCTCGCGGCCGCAAAATGCATCACCGCGGAAATCTCGTGCTCGGTGAAGACGCGCGCGAGCGTTGCTTCGTCCAGGAGATCGCCGATGACCAGGGGTCCCGCGACGAAACTTCTATGGCCGGTAGAAAGATTGTCGTAGACGAAGGGTTGGAAACCAGCCGCAGCCAGCATGCGGCACGCGTGTGAGCCGATATAGCCCGCGCCTCCGGTAACGAGAATGATCGGTCGGTTGGTCATGCCGGGACTCTGCTCCATTGTCTCCAAGCTGCCGAATAACGGCGCTGCTTCGAATAAGACGAGCCCCATCGATGGTCAATCGGCATCCTTGCGTGCAAAAGGCTGTTGACCGGTTAACCTTCATGTGCCGAAGTCGCTGGCTGAACGAGGCCTCCGGTGCCGAAGGGAGTTCCTGGCATGGACGATGAGATACGGGATCGACCTCAAGCTCCCGTATCTGTGGCGATCAATATTCAAGCAAGCCGTTGCACAAAGTTCATCTTCATCTGACAAAACTTTCAGCGCTGTTACACCTTGAACTCGCCACAACTAAACGATGAAATGATCCTGGGAGGAGCGTTCGGCAAACGTGGAATATTCGGATGATACCCGTACTGGTCTTGTTTTCGATCTTTGCCGCTGGCTTCGGTTGCGGCTACGGCATGAGAGCATGGCGTTCCCACAAGAGATCAGTGCGATACCGTCTTTATGCGCCTTATGCTTCGACGTCGCTGGGAAGTGGTCAAGGTCCGCCCTCTTCGTAATGAATCCGCAGACGTCGGACTAACCATATACGGTTAGGTTAATTTGCGGTCTTCGTTGTGAGCTTTGGACTGGCGCCCCAGAACACCATCGGCAATTGCTAAAAGCTGAGTTGCCCTGAATTCGACGGGATAGCGAAGCAGTGATAGCGTATCTGGCTGCGCTGTTTGGTGTTCCGGTCGGTGTGCTCGCTTTCATGTGTGCCGGTCGCCGCCGTGTTGGGGTTCACTCTGGTCCACGGCTCACACGGGAGAAGCTCCGAAATGACTGATCACAAAAGCAATGCGCCGCGCCGGTATTTCGTCGATAGACAGGGACATCGCGTGTTGATCGGTCTGTCGCTGGAGGAGACCGCGGAGTTCGAATCGCTTGAGGATTTCGTCCGGTCGGGCAGTCTCCGAACGGCCGTTTGGCAGACCGAGGAACCCGCCGAGATACAGGAGACGCGCTGGCTCGAGCTCTATGCCAAGCATGACGAAGCTTGGAAGGTCTGGATCACGCAAAGGGGACGGTGGTCAAATCTGGCGTGTCCCGCAAAGCCCACAACCCCCTTTTAACTTTGACGCGCGTGGGGGCTCGGCTCGAGCCCGTCATGCAAGAGGAGCGCGTTCTCCGTCGGTTCTGCACCACCCTCCACAACCGGCCCGAAGTTACCGCAAAGTCATCTTTTTCGGAATTGACGACCGCCCCTGAACTCCGGCCGATGAGGCGTCTGCACGGCATCAACCCAGGGGCGCGCGTCGAACTTGGCAGCCTTTTCGCTGTCTCACTGTTTTCGGTTCGTCCTCCATCACCAACGCAACCGCTGCACCACCGAGCTTCCGATCGCCCCGGTCCACCCCGTAGGCAATGTTCGTGCGAGTCGGGTCACGTTTGTTGGCATGATGACGTCATTCCGCCAACGACCTGCGGCTCCTGCTTCGCGGCGGCGTCGCTATAGTCCACCGAACTCGTATCCGGGGTATTGGGCGCGCACAATTGCTGGAATTTTCAGGTTTTGCGCTGGTACGCTTCATGGCTTGACATACGTCCATCCCTGCTCCTGCAGTTGCATGACACGAACGACACCCGACTTCACCACCTGAGCCTGCGGAACAATGGGAATGTCCTTGTTCTCGGCCTTCTGCATCTTCTCCCGAGTGTTACCGCACGCTTTGAACGACACCTCCGGCGCGCCAAGTGCCATCTCCTCGATGCGAGCCTTCACCGGCGAAGTATCGTCACGAAGCATATGCAGGCCCGGGCCAAACGTGATCACCTCGATTTTTACCTTTTCACCGAGCTCTTTGTAGTATGTCGCGACATTGCTTGCGTTGTTCAGTGCGAGGTTCATGGCAGCAGAATCATTAGTGTTCACCTGCAGGATCAAGTGGTGCTCCTTCTGGTCGTCCGAGTGTCCTGGCATACGAGCAAGGGCAGATCGCGTATGGCTCGTTGCTGTGATCGGTACCTTTCGAGTGCTCGAATGCGTGCTGTGCTTCAATGCCTGAGTAGATGCATTTGTTTGCCACGGCTGAATGGTCTCCTGTGCCCAAGGGCTCGAGGTTGCAAACAGCAACGAAATGAGACCGGGCACCACTCCTCTGATAAATTGCCGAAATATGCTCATGATGTGCTCTCCATCGTCTATGCTACCCACAATTAAGTCCTGGGCTTTGCGACTGCCTGCGGCCATTTGCAGACAGTGACCATTTTCCGGCGAACCTTTTCCAAGCCAGCTAGAGCGAACATGGCGCGCTGACTGATGCCTGTTCTCGCGGTGAGATAAACAGTAAGTTCGCCGGTGTCGGGGAGCGATTGCAACAGGTGAACGACGTCGCCCGCGAGCGTGATGCTGGGTCCATTTGCCGGACCTACCGTCGGGATCTGAATGGGTTGGTCGTTGTTCAGCCGGAGTGAAATCACGTAGTCCTCGCCGCGGCCGTGCGTGCTGACAGGGTTGAGCAATAGTTCGGTGCGACCGGCCCAACATCGAATTGACAGTTTCATAGCGGATGCGCCCGAATCAGATCGTGATGATGTAGTCGCACTCACGATCGGCGAGTAGTCCACAGGCGAAGTCGTCTCGCTGATGATCCAGTTTTCTCCATTCTGTGCGGCTAGGACTGGCGGCATGATTCCTTCCGCCGGAGCGATCCTTGTGAGCGCGAACGCCACGAGGACAACGGCATGTCTCATCGAGAGGCCTGGCTTGAACGCGCAATGCGGTCGAGCCACGCCTGCGCGGCAGGAAAGCGTGTCAGTCCAGGTACAGTTGCGGCCAAGTTGATCGATTTCCACTTTGGATCAAAGCCGGTCCCTTGCAGCCGATCGATTCGCGAAAACAGATAATCCACAAAGCGCGCTACCCGTCGGAACCGATCTGAGTTGACCGGCCAGTTGAACGCGACGAGAGCAGTCGGCACCGCGATGGTGGCGACCCGTTCGCCCTGTCTTATGAGGTTCGGATAATCGGCCGCCTCGAGCGAGGACGGGAGATAGTAATCTTCGAACTTGCTGTCATATGGCAGAGGCAGGAACTTGAACCCCGGATCCCAATGGCCGCGCAGGAAGGCATCGACCGGCTTTGACGTAATGAAAACAACGGCGGCCATGTCGCCTTGGCGCATTTGTTCGAGCGCAACCTGGTGAGGAATGAAGGTCTTCTCCACCTCGAGCCCAAGCCGGCTGAAGATCATCGGCCCCGAATACGCCGCAGCCGTTCCTTGTGTATTGAAATTCACCTTTTTGCCGACCAGATCGCGCAGCGTCTGAATCTCTGGCCGGACAAAGATATGGAGTTCAGATGGAAAGAGGTTGAGCACGTATGAGACACGCTGCTGTATGTCCGGCACCTGGCTCCTGTACTCTTCCAGAGCGTCCGAATTGATGATCGCGGCGTCGATACCCCGCAAGTAGAGAAGCGAGTTTACGTTTTCGGTTGCGCCGCGCGTGACAACGGGCAAGACATGGAGATTTCGACCGTCATCGACCACGCGGGCCATTTCAGCCGCCAAGCGAATGGGAGCGCCCTCCAAGAGACCGCCCGCAAGGCCGACCGTCCACGCGTTCATCGCAGTGACTTCCGGCCTCACCGGCTGCGTTGGCATCCGCGCATGTGCGCTGTGGGTTTGGGCGATGCAAGAGCAGGGCTCTACTAGGAGGAGCAGTAGAGACAATACCGTGGCCATTAGTGACGGATCGATTCTGAACGACTTGCGCATAAGTTGTCTCCCAGCAGCCGTTTCGTAAGATTAGAGTCGTCGATAACCTGTGACCGCTTACCCGTCGTGCGTTATCGGCCGAGCGCTTCAAAGCGCTGCTTTGCCTCGGTGATTCCGGCGGCTTCGGCCTTCGCATACAGTTCCCGTGCCCTGCTCGCGTCGCTGCGCGTTCCGTAGGCTCCCCACTTAGGAAGAATTTGTGGATCATAGGTTTCAGCGAGCGCGAAGGTAGCCTGGGCGCTGCCGAGTTCGCTTGCGCGCTCCAGGAACGTGCGCGCGGCACCGATATCACCTTGTCTGAGCCGCAGGGTTGCGTGCTCCATCAACCGCGATATCTCCGCCTGCTGTTCCGTCCCCGATTGGAGATCATCAAAGGTGCCCGTCGATGTCGCGGATGCGACAAGGGCTGCGGTATGGGATCGGGGAGGGTATTCAGCGTTCTGGTCTGCCGTCACCACGCCTTGCGCCGCAGAGGGCCCGCGCGAGAATTGAAGACTGCTGTCGCGCGACAAAGGATCGTTGACTTGAGGCAAGTTGAGAAATGTTGTCCAACTCCCTTGTGGGGTCAGCTCCGTTGCCGCGAATTGCCGGTCTGCGTCCAGCTGCGCCTGCAAGGCACGGTGCGCGATCGCGAGTTCCTGTTCAAGTTGGCCAGATCGGTCACGTTCTTGTTGAAGTAATTTTTCCAATTCCGCGGCACTGCTTGGCAGCTGTGCTCGCTCATGGTTTGTCTCCGTCTGAGCCTCGTAGGCATAAAGCTTGGTGCGCGCTAACGACAGCTGCTGAGCGAGTTCCTCTGCGCGATCACGTTCACTCTTTAGGGACAGACTAGCCTTGTCTAAGCTGGCCTTGGCTGTTTGCTTTAGCTGGTCGGCCTCTTCTATTGTTTTTTTGGCGACTGAGCTCTGGCTCTCCAGTTCGCGTCGAGTCGTGGCCAGAGCTTTCTCCAGTTGCTCTGCCTTGCCCCGTTCTTGCTGTAGGAGTGCCTGAACCTCCGCACAGCGTTTCTCTGCCGCGTCCTTGGCGCGATTTTCTTCGTCGCTAGCTTTTGCAGCCGATGCTGCTTGTATCTGCAGATCGCGACGGGCTGTAGCAAGATCCCGCTCTAATTCGCTCGCGTGATCCCTTTCTTCCTGCAGAAGCTTTTGCACCGGAGCCAGATCGCGTCCTCCGGTTTGTTTGACGTCGCTGCTCTCGCCGTTTGCCTTGGCAGTCAGCTCCGCCTGCAATTGAAGATCACGGCGGGTAGCCGCAAGCTCCTGCTCGAGGCGCTGCGCCCGCTCGTTCTCCTGTTGTAGTGAGTTCCGCAGTTTTGTCGCCTGGCCGTCTGCTGCATCCGCTATATCGAGCCATTGCTCGCGCGCCTGCTTCAGTAGGTTCAAGACGGTTCCGAGTTCGCGCCGAGATGCCCGGAGGTCTTGAGTCAGTGCTTGAACCTTCTGCTGCTCCTGCGACAGCTGCGCTCGTACGTCCTCAGTGTCGGTTTTAGTGGCCTGGGCGAACCGCAGCGCTTTCTCGGAGGTTTGCTCGGAAAATCGTCCTCGGGATTGCCCGCTATTCGTCACGGGGCCCAACTCAGCTCCTGACGAGATACTTGTTTCGGCTCCGGCCGGACTTTCGGGTTTCCCCGGCTGCCTAGGGGAACTCTGCAGTTCCGTCGCCCACGTCACCGCGAGGAGGGTTGCTGCGATTGAGGCCTCGTATATACGCCTCTGTGTGACTAAAGGTCTGGTGTGCACGTCAAATCACCAAACTGTCAGGAAATGGCTAGCTGATTACAAATGTCCCGCCTTAGGCTCTGCATTTTGTAGCGCAAGGCCCGCGGTTTTTTAGATTATGTTTTAAAGTTAAACAAAATCCGGCTTCATTTCAATGGATTAAATTTCATTCAATTCTCGAAATCAATCTTCGCTTGGCAATGGCGCGGGGCCCGGGCGCAGCTGCAGTGGCCCCGCGCAGCGTCGCACGCCTGCGGCTCCCAAGCTTACCTCCGCGTCTGAGGTCCCGTGCTCCTGCCGATCTCCGAGGTTCTGATGCGGGTAATTGCTCAGAGACTTTGCATTTCAGCGAGGATCATCGTGCTTTATCAGGCCAGTCTGGTCGTCACTGCGAAGCTGTGACGCGCAAAGTTCGGCTGACTGCATGGAAACTGCCGAATTCGGAACGCGGTCGAAGATCTATAATAGAAATAAATCGTGATCAAAAATCGGTGCCGAAATATCATTGGTTAATTTTCGACAAACGGGTAAGCTCTGAGTGCCAAGTCCGTCCGGAGGGAGGAAAAGATGCGGCAGGATCTTCATAGGGAACATGCGATGGTTTCTATGGAACAGCAAATCGCTGAGATGCGACGGAAACTGCTCAACCTACGGGAGATCGAGCGAATTTTGAACGAACGGAATGCGAGTCGCGAGGCCTATCGTTACCTGCTCGACGCTCACAAGGTGTTTGCGCGGGAAACATTTCCTGCGAGCCAAGTAGCGGACCTTCACCAGGTTGCGGCAGCTCAATTCAATCAGCTGGCAGCATAACGGCCAGATGGCCTAGGACTTCGAGCAGGGGCGCATCCGCCAGAACATCTGCAAGAATGATTTGTTTGTCGACTACGAACCGTGCTCCTGCTCCCGAGAGTTCGGATCAGATTCCTTGGCCTTTTCAGGAATCTGAAATTCCTCGAGCGTATGTCCGGATTGAAGCGCCGCAACGAGCCACCTGGGCTGTTTGCCGCGTCCGGACCAAGTCTCGGTTGGCCTGAGCGGATTGTAGTATTTAGGTATTACTTTTGGATATTTGCGCCGAGCTGGTGGTTCCGTGCTCGGGTCCACCGGACCTCTGTCGCCGGTGACCTCGTGTTCAGGGCGATTGAGTTGCGCAAGGCGCTTTTCGAGTTCCTGTTTTTCCGCTGTGATCTTTTCAGCCAGGAGTTTTGTTAGCTCCTCGTGAAGAAGCCAGAGTTCGTCGAAATCCATGGCCTCGAGATCTTCCTTGCGCATCGCGCTCTCGCCGCTGTTCAGGTGACTCCAGGTCCATCGTGCTGCCGTCGACATTCGGTTTGCTCCGAGCGGCGGAAAAGGAAGCAAGAAAGAACAATCGCATTTTGAAATTGACGTCCAAACAAATATAAATATAATCATTTTAAAGAATTATGCGATAATTATTTTTAAATGATGGGACTGCGGGAGGTTCTGTTGGCGCAAGAGACGAAAATTGTGTTCGTCGATCTCACTC